>CAYQRT010000196.1:0-6133 GCA_964419695.1 uncultured Spirochaetaceae bacterium
AGTCTCAACAACATTTTCCCGGACCCTGTCGAGCAGCCAGGCAAACTCCCCGGCAGCCGGGTCAGACAAATCTTCCTTTGCTCCACACTTATGCAACGTCTCTTCCCATTGAGCGGTGAAATCCGATCGGGGAAAGCTTTTTTCCCCGGCGCTCAATTCCTCCAGCAGGGCGAAGGCGGTCTCTGGCTTGCCGTTCAGGAATTTCAGCATCGCCTTGTAGAGCACCCTGGGGCCGTCCCCGTCAATAATATAATCCGGCCGGTATAAGCGTGAAATATCGATGAATTCGGCGCGTTCAGCCTTGACCAAGCCATGGTTGAGCAGGACGCGGGTCCGGGGCACTTCATCCTCGGCCATGGTTCTTCTTATTCCCGCCTCGACGCAGAAACCCCGGGCGTACACCACGGTCAAAATGCCTTTGGGGTTGACCGTATAGAATCCCATCACCGGCCGCTCCCAACCTTCCAGCAAGAAACGCAGGTCTGCGGCGCCGACCGCGGCGGAAAGCACTATGTCGATGTCGGAAAAGCGTCCCGGACGGTTTTCCGACAAGGAACCGCGCAGACCCAACCCTATGGTCCGTTTTCGGCAGTGCGCGAGAGCATGATCCAGAAAAGCGCGGTGGCGATCCGTGGGAAAGATTATCCCTGACAACGCGTTTTGGCAGATCATTTTTTCCAGGGAAAGAGCATGCCGCGCAGGGTTCGTTTGCCCACCTGCTCGTAATCTTCCGCGATGAGTTCGTCCCAGGGGATCTTCCTCCGGTCCGCTCCCGGGTGGGCTTCCAGCCAGTAATATTTATAAATGCGCAGCTTGAAGGCCACATTGATGAAAAGAAATACCGAGGCGATGCCCGGGACCAGGAAAACCACGAAGATGGAAACGGCCAGGATACCGAGAGAGAGCAGGAGCGTGAGAAAACAGAAGGCGGTGTTGTCGAACACGAAGGAAAAGGCAAAGCGCAGGGACTGAAGCAGGGGCTTTTTCAGACGAACTGAAGCGGGCAGGAAAAAGACGGTGGCCAGCAGCACGGTGATCCCCAGCCAGAAGGTGATTCCGCCCGCGGCCAGGAAGAGGATCGAGTCGGAGAAGAGGGAGAAGGGCAGGACGAAGAGAAAGAATCCCAGCAGGGCCAGGGTGATGGCGGACGTGACCAGACTCTGTTTCCAGTAATCGCGCAGGTAGCGGAAGAAGGGAAGCGGGCCCACGCGCTTGAAATCCGCCAGGTCCAGGGTGTAGCGGCTGACCGCGGAGAAGAAAAAATTTAAAAGAATAATATAGGGAACGCCGTAGGGAATCAGGAACACGTCGTGTATTCCCAAAAGCGACGGCAGAAGAAAAAACCCGATCACCAGGAACACCCCCGCGATGTTCATGAGGATGACGGGGAGAAAGTTGTCCCAGATGTCGAAAAACGCCTTTTTGATCAGGAAACGGAACATGGAGCCTCTTTACGCCGTGCCGGTGTGCGGACAATGTACCGGTTTCCCCGCGGCTTGTCCACGCTTATTTTTCGCCCGCCGCCGCGGGCCTCAATAAAAAGAGGCCCCGCCCCCGGGGGGCAAGGCCTCCATGTTGCATGCCGAGCGAAAATATACGGTTATTCCTTGACGCCGCCGATGGTAAGGCCGTGCACAAAATAGCGCTGCAGGAACGGGTACACCATGATAATGGGCGCGGAGACGATCATAGTCATGGCCGCCCGCAGGGAGCGCGGTGTAACATCACCCTGCACCCGGGAACTATATACATTGTCCAGGGCACTGCCCGCGCGGGCCGCGCCCGCTGAATTGATCTTCCTCATAAGTTCGTACTGCAACGTGGACAGGTCCGGGTTCTCCGAGTTGTACAGGAAGGTATCGAACCACCAGTTCCAGTGCCACACCATGGTGAAAAGGATGAGGGTGGCCATAACCGGCGCGCAGAGGGGGAGGATGATACGGATGAATATATAGAATTCATTGGCGCCCTCCATCTGCGCCGATTCGATGAGGCTGTCCGGCAGGCCTTTAATGTACGTACGGAGGATGATGATGTTCCAGGCGGTGGTGATGCCCGGTATCCAGTACACGTTGAAGGTGCCGATCAAGCCCAGGTTGGTGATCAGGAAGTACTCGGGGATCAGGCCCACGTTGATGTACATGGTCATCAGGTACATGAAGGTGATGGGGAGGCGCAGTACGTACTTCTTGCGCGACAGGGTGTAGGCCACCATGGCGTTGCAGAAAATATGCAGGAACCCGGCAATGACCGTCCGGCCCACGGAATTGAGGGTATAGATCCACATGTTCGAGTCTTCAAAAATGTCCGCGTAATTGCGGAGCGAGAAGACGCGCGGCCAGAGCCCGATTTCGCCCCTGATGGTATCCATGGGCTCGTTCAGGGAGACCGCCAGGATGTTGATGAAGGGGAGCAGGGTGACGAGCACCATCAGGACCAGTAAAAGGTATTTTATCGAATCAAAAATAATGTCATTGGTATTCGCTTTCATGCTTTCCTCCCGCCTAGAACAGCGTCTCTTTTCTCATTAATCCGGCGATGCGGTTGGCCGCGAACAGCAGCACGATGCTGACCACGCTTTCAAAAATACCGGCCGCCACCGAGAAGGAATAGCGGAACAGCTTGATGCCGTATTCAAAAACGAATATCTGGAACACCCAGGACACGTCCTGCACGAGCGGGTTCTTTAAAAGCCATTGCTGCTCGAACCCCGCCTGCATCAGGTGCCCGATGTTCATGATAGTGGTGATCATGATGACGGGCTGGATCCCCGGCAGGGTGATGTGCCAGATACGCCGCAGGCGCCCGGCGCCGTCCATGTCAGCGGCTTCGTAGAGCTGGGGGTCGATGCCGGTCATGGCGGCGAGGAAAATAATGGCCCCGAAACCGGCCGTCTTCCACACCCATGACCAGCCGATGATCCACCAGAAAAGGTCCGGTTTTCCCATGAAGAGTATAGGCTGCTTGAGGAGTCCCAATCCCACCAGGGCGTTATTGAGAATGCCGGACGGTGAAAGGATTTCCAAAACTATATTGGAGGCCACCACCCACGAGATGAAGTGAGGCAGGTAGGAGATGGTCTGAACCACTCTTTTAAAAGGTCCTTTTCTCGTTTCATTGATGAGAATGGCCACCAGAATGGCGAATACCGTACCTAAAACCAGCTTGATGACCGACATGGCCAGGGTGTTGCGCAGGGTCATGAGGAAGATCGGCTCGCTGAAAATGTCTATGAAATTCTTGAGTCCGACCCACTTTTGCTGGAACATGGGGATGGCGATGCCGGCTGGATTATTGGCGTCAGTAAAACCGTACAGCCATCCGGCAATGGGTACGTATTTGAATATAAAAAGATGGATTACGAAGGGGAAGGACATGAATATGAGTATTTTTTGTTTCCATAACTTTTGCCATATTGTGTCTCTCCGAAGGCTCGGCATGATATTCCTCCAGCTTTATGATCCCATAGGTGTAACTTTATTTAACCGGTTTGTCCAGATGAATACTATTCTAATTGTAAATAAAAACAGGATAATATGCAATTATTTACTATTATAGAAAATAAAACGGGTATTCCGCTGAAAGTGGAATACCCGCTCTTGTAAATCAACCGGAGATTATTTCAGTACTCCGTTCATGCGCAGCCGTTTGTCCATTTCAGTCTGGTAGAACCGCCGGTACTTGTCGAGATTGGGTATTCTTTTAAGCGCGGCGAGATATTGATTCCAGATTCTGTCGTACTGGCCGGCGGGCGCCATGACCATCTGCGGATGGAATTTCCGGCGCGTTTCGATCAGTTTGTTGTAAGCGATGTCCACATCGCTGCCCGTGGGGCGCTTGATCGTCCACAGCGGGAAATACGCCATGCGGCGCAGGTCGGGCTGGTTGAAGAAATCGGCCCACGAGTCCTTGTGATAGGCCCGGAGCACCTCTTTTTCAGTATCATAGAGGTCGGCCTGGAAGACGCTGGGCTGGTTTTCAGGGTTGACGGCGTTCTTGCCGTCCGAATAGACGGAATTGTGATGCCAGCCGATGATTTCGATGAAATACCTCTGGCCGAACACCTTGTCGCGCCACTTCGTATCTTTCCACTTCTTGACCATTTCCGGGGTGCGGTAGAACATGCCGTTTTTATCCACAAGGTAGTTTTCACCCTTGACGCCCCACTGCTTCAGGATCTGGAACTCTTCCGAGGCCAGGTAATCCATCCACTTGAAGGCGGTGACGGGGTCCTGGCACTTGACGGTGATGCCGACGCCTTCGGAGACCTGGGCGTCCAGCGGTCCCATCATTTCTTCCTTGTAACCGGCCATGGTGACCGGGAGACATACGTACCAGAGGTCCCCGCCCTGCTTTTTGAGCAGGCGGTTGGACTGGTCCATCTGCCATTTCTGGTCGCAGAACGCCAGGACATTGCCCTGGGCCAGGCGGGCCAGGTACTGGTCGTAGTCGGCCACGAAAGACTCGGTGTCATAGAGGCCGGCCAGGAAAATCTTGTTGTAGATTTTGTACACCCTGTAGGCGTCCTGGGTGTTGTAGTAGGGAGTGGCGACCCAGCGGCCATTGGTGTAATCGACGTTAAAGTCGCCGTCGTTCGGGTGGCCGGAGAAGACGTGCGGGGCGTTCATGAACGCGAATTCGCGCCAGTCCTTGGTCAGGGCGGTCCAGACGAGAGTCTTTTTGCCGTTGGTGACCGGGTTTCTCTTGGCGTAGGCGATCAGCGCGTCGGTGGCCTCTTCCAGGCTCTTCCACATGGGCCATCCCAGGTCTTTGAGCACGCGCTTCTGCACGTAGAGACCGAGTGCATCCATGGTCCGGCGGGTTTTGTTCCCGTAGGGGAAAAGCTGCGGGAGCCAGTAAATATGGCCGTCCGCTTTCCGCAGCATATCGATGCGGTCACCGTAGAGTTTTTTGCAATTGACGCCGTATTTTGCGATCAGGTCGTCCAGAGGAATAAACGCCTTGGCGTCGTAGAGCGCCTGGTTGTCGTTCCGGGCGTCCATAAGATCGGGATAGTTGCCGCTGGCGATGAGGGTACCAATCTTCTGTTTGATATCCCCGACCGGGAACGACCACTTCATGCGGGCGCCGGTTTTATCCGTCGTCACCTTCCCAAGGTAGGTCCCTTGCTTGGGATAGTTGTCCATTTCGCGGGCCAGGAAAATCGTAAAATCTTTGATTTTCACGCCCGTGGATGTTTTGTCCATTTGCCCTTCAGCGTACATGGCGCCGGCGGCAAAAAGACAGAGAAGAGCAAGAATTACGCATCTCTTAAGCATCTCTATCTCCTTCCATTTTTTTGGTTTTCGGTGATAAACACCTTTACCGCAAAATCAGTATAACGATTCATAAATGTTACTTTTTTTGTGGGCTAGAAAGTTTCCTCCGTGATTCCCCAATAACAAAACAAACGACCTCCGGAAAGAGTTACTGGTAAAATTTCCCTCCCTCTAGAAAGCCGTTTGATTTTTCGTTCCGCTTCTGGCTGTTTTCGGACCGGACAGCAGAAATCATCTTACAATGATAGACAATCAGGCGTCAAGACAAAGTATCCGAAATCCTGTCCGGGAGACGGCCGGATGAAAATAGGGAAATTTTGGTGAAATTTGCGATATTTCGATCATTATCTGGAATTTTCCGCGCTTCCTGGCCGAAAACAGCTGTGACTGGTATGCGTGTCGATCCTCATAATTAGTAAATGAAATTCAATCCCAACGACAGGCCCATATCACCGTCGCGGTTCATCCTGAACAAAAAGTCCCCGCTGTCTCCCCACATGGTCCATACATATCCGATCAGGTTCAGGCCCTGGTATATTCCGAAGGTACACCCGAAACTGACCAGGCCGGAGTTGTTGACCGGAATCCACATGGCCCGCAGCTGAAAGGAAAGGACATCCATGGGAGAAAAGGCGATTTCCGGGTAGAGGAGCAGCCCAAAGATCTCCTGGCCGGTCTGCACGGCCGGTTCCTCCCACAGGCCGAAGGGGCGCACCGCCCCTTCCAGCCGCACGGACAGGACCGACCCGTCCTCGAACTGGAACATGCGGAAAAGGCCCGCGGTCAGGGCGAATCCCCGCTGGAGTTGTTCGTCCGTATAGTTCACTGCCGGGATGGAGAGGGCGGCAGAGAGG
>CAYQRT010000197.1:0-6104 GCA_964419695.1 uncultured Spirochaetaceae bacterium
ATACGGTGGTGTCCACGGCCACGCACATCGGCAAGCGCTGGATGAACCAAAAAGTCTATCACGGGATCCTGGTGGGCATCGCCATCCTGCTTGTGGGGTTCGCCGCCTACCTGCTGTATTCCACCTACCGGTACCGGGGGTGAGGCGGGTACGGCGGTGGGAGGGACGTCAAGGTCGCCGCGGCGTCATGATTCCCACGCGCTGCCCCGGCCGGCTTCGTCACCGCCCCCCGAACACCAGGCGGATGGCCTTTCCCGGGCAATTGTCAACGCACCGCGCGCAGAGCACGCACTCGCTGTGTTCCATTTTGTTTTCCTGCACCATGATCTGCACCGGCAGACTCATGAGGCAGTTCTTGTCGCAGGTACCGCAGTGCGTGCAGGCGGACGCATCGGCGCGCAGGCGGAAGGCCGGCAGGCGCAGGCCGTTGGAGAGCTTCCGGCCGATCACCATAAAGGGCGCCATCCAGCACACCGAATGACACATGGCTCTTTTCCCCAGAATCAGGTTAAGGACGATGAATAACCCGACAATACCATAGTAGGTGATGAACATCTCCGGCCGGTCCACCGATATGCCGGATTCCATCATGAACAACGGCTGGACCGAGCGCACGCCGCCGGCCAGGACGAAGCCCGTCACCAGCAGCCCCAGCCAAACCGCCCACAGGATGTATTTGTCGGCGTTTTTTATTTTGCCGTTATAGCGCCTGGTACGGGAGAACGCCAACAAGTCCCCGACGCATCCGCCCGGACAGACCCACGAGCAGAACAACCGCCCCAGGAAGAGCGACGAGAGCAATAATCCGCCGAAAACCAGCACGCTGCCGGTGACGATGCCCCGCCAGGCGCCCGCCTGGCTCACGTACGGGGAAAGCCAGTCCAGGATCACGGGAAAGGCGAGCAGGAATATCACGGTGCTGAAAAAGCGAATTTTCTGGCGCATGGATCCTCCGTTTCAATCAACCGACGAGCTTGACACTCGTCCGTATCTATTTTAAGTATATAACACAAGAGAACCGGAACCCATCCACCTTTTTTCCATAAACTTCCATTCGGTCCCTTGTTCTCAAGGAGCTTTAGCATGCCTGACAACGACGACGTCCTCCACAAAATCCGCCATTCGGCCGCGCACGTCATGGCTGAGGCCGTGCTGCAGATCTTTCCGGAGGCCAAGATTGCGATCGGCCCCGCCATCGAAAACGGCTTC
The DNA here is from genome assembly GCA_964419695.1 of uncultured Spirochaetaceae bacterium. Classification (GTDB taxonomy): domain Bacteria; phylum Spirochaetota; class Spirochaetia; order SZUA-6; family RPPD01; genus JAFGSW01. The sequence continues at coordinate 1,210 of CAYQRT010000197.1, forward strand.
TACTACGACTTCGACCTGCCGCGCACCCTCGCTCCCGAGGACCTGACAGAAATAGAAAAGAAGATGAAGGCCATCCTCAAGACCAAGAGCGACTTTGTGCGGAAAGTCGTCACCCGCAAAGAGGCGGAAACGCTTTTCAAAGATCAGCCTTATAAGCTGGAACTCATCGCCGAACTGCCGGAGAACGAAGAGATATCGATCTACACCCAAGGCGCGTTCACCGATCTCTGCCGCGGCCCGCACGTGGCGAACACAAGCGAGATCAACCCGCAGGCCGTGAAACTCCTCTCCTTCTCCAGCGCCTACTGGAAGGGCGACGAGAAACGGAAACAGCTCCAACGTCTCTACGGCACGGCCTGGAAGACCAAGGACGACTTGGCCAAATATCTGAAGATGCTGGAGGAGGCCAAAAAGCGCGACCACCGCAAGTTGGGCCGCGACCTGGAAATCTTTTTCTTCGACGACGAAATTGGCCCGGGCCTGCCCCTCTGGATGCCCAAGGGCGGCATTATTATAGAAGAACTGGAAAAGCTGGCCAAGGAAATGGAAGCCCAGGCGGGCTACGACCGGGTCAAAACCCCGCACCTCACCAAGGAAGCCCTCTTCCAGAGAAGCGGCCACCTGCCCTACTACGCGGAGAGCATGTACCCGCCCATGGAACTGGAGGGCACCACCTACTACATCAAACCCATGAACTGCCCCTTCCACCACAAGATCTTCGGCTGCCGCACGCGCAGCTACCGCGAACTCCCCATCCGCCTGGCCGAATACGGCACCTGCTACCGCTACGAAAAATCGGGCGAGCTTTTCGGACTGATGCGCGTGCGCTCCATGCAGATGAACGACGCGCACATCTACTGCGCCGAAGACCAGTTCGAAACCGAGTTCATGGCGGTCATCGACATGTACAACGCCTACTTCAAACTGTTCGGCATAGAGAAGTTCCTGATGCGGTTTTCCACCCACAGTAAGGACGGTCTGGGCAAGAAGTACGTGGACAACGAGGCTCTCTGGATCAAGACCGAGGACATGGTGCGCGCGGTCATGCAGAAAAGCGGCATCCCCTTCACCGAGGTGGCGGACGAGGCCGCCTTCTACGGACCCAAAATCGACGTGCAGATCTGGAGCGCCATCGGCCGCGAGTTCACCCTGGCCACCAACCAGGTGGATTTCGCCGTGCCGGCCCGTTTCGACCTCAAGTTTATGAACAGGAACGGCGAGGAGGAAACGCCCCTGTGCCTGCACCGCGCCCCGCTCTCCACGCATGAACGCATGATCGGGTTCCTCCTGGAACACTTCGCCGGAGCCCTGCCCGCCTGGCTTTCCCCGGTGCAGGTGGCGGTCATACCCGTAGCCGAAGCCTTCAACGGCTACGTCACCGAAGTGGAAACTCTCTTGAAGGCCAGGGGCATCCGCGCCCGGGCCGATCTCTCCACCGATCGCTTCAACGCCAAGATCCGCAACGCGCAGGGAGAGAAAATCCCCTACATGGTCATAGCCGGCGAACAGGAACAGACGTCGAAAACCGTTTCCGTGCGTTTCCGCTCCGGCGAACAGCTGAAAGACCTGTCACAGCCGGCCTGGGCCGACCTGGTGGCGGAAAAGATAAAAACGCGGAGCCTGGAACTGAAGTAAGCCGGAGGGCTCATGCCCGAACTGCCCGAAGTCGAAACCATCGTCCGCGGACTCGCGCCTTTCCTTCCCGGCAAGACCGTGCGCCGGGTGGAGATCCGACACGCCAAAGTCGCCGCCGGGCACGGCTTCCAGACGTTCCAGAACCTCCTTACCGGCCAGACTTTCACCGGCGTGGAGCGGCGCGGCAAGTTCCTCCATTTCCATTTTTCCAGCGGCTACAGCCTGGTCGTCCACCTGCGCATGACGGGCAAGTTCATCATTCATACGGACGGTCCCGTGCCGGAACACAAGCACATCCGCCTGGTCTTTCTCTTCACCGACCGCACCGCGCTCATTTACAGTGATCTGCGCATCTTCGGCTCCTTTCACGTCTACCGGCCGGAGGAGTATATTTCCGAGTTCGACTGCCTGGGCCGTGATCCGGTCACCGAATCGATTCAGGCCGCCTGGTTTACGGCGCAATGCCGCACCCGCTCCATTCCCATCAAGGTCCTGCTCCTGAACCAGTCGGTGTTGTGCGGCATCGGCAATATCTACGCCTGTGAGGCGCTCTTCCGCGCCCGCATCGATCCCAAACTGCCGGCGCGGCGCCTCACCGTCAAAAAGGCCGCCCTCCTCCTCAAGGAGATCCGGGCCGTCCTCAAACTGGCCATCCGCCACAACGGCACGAGCGTGAGCGACTTCCGCGACGTGGACGATAAGACCGGCGGGTTCCAGAAGATGCTCAAGGTCTACGGCCGCGAGGGCTTATCATGTCCGCGCTGCCGCCGCACCACCATCCGCCGCATCAAACAGGCGCAGCGGTCAACCTTCTATTGTCCGAAGTGCCAATCGTCCTGAACACGGAAAAAACCACGGATAACCGGCACTTGACGGGAGACGGCTTGAGCGCTATTATATGACTATATATCGTTTATAGTCATATAGTCATTTCAGGAGGCGCACAGGGTGCCGAAGATTTTCAACGAGGACGACAAGGCGGCCATCCGGGACACGCTGGTCACGGAGGGGAAAAAATTTTTCCAACGCTACGGGCTCAGAAAGACCAGCGTGGAGGAGCTGGCCCGGGCGGCCGGCATCGCCAAGGGGACGTTTTACCATTTTTTCGAGTCCAAGGAGGATCTGTGCTTCGCCATCTTCGACCGGGAGGAAGAATTGATGGCCGCCGACGTGCAGGCGCTCCTTACCCGGTACGATGATCCCGCCCGGACTTTCCGGGCATTGATCGACTTCTCCATCGATTTCATCCGGAGCGATTCGTTGCTGACCCGCCTCAGGGAATCCGGGGAAATGGACCTCCTGGCCCGGGGCGTCAGCCCGGAACAACTGGCCGCCCACCTGGAACACGACGTGGGCACGGCGCGGCTGCTCATCAAGGCCCTGCGGGCCAAAGGCATGCGCGTCACCATCAGACCTAGCGTCCTGGCCGGCGTCCTGCGCGCCTTTGTCGCCCTGACCCTGCAGGAAAAAGTGATCGGTGAGCCGATTTTCAAACAGGTCATGAACCTGTTCGCCGACTGGATCGCCGCCGGACTCTTGAAAGGAAAGGAACAGCATGGATAACACAGCCGCCATCTTCACTGAAAATTTGCGCAAGACGTATAAAGAAGTCACGGCCGTGGACTCGCTTACCCTGTCGGTGAAGCCGGGGGAAATCTACGGGTTCCTGGGCCGCAACGGGGCGGGCAAAACCACCACCATCCGCATGCTGCTGGGGCTGATCCGGCCCACCCGGGGCCGCGTTTTTCTGGCGGGCCATCCGGTCGTCGGTGACCGCCGGCAGGCGGTGGCCGCCACCGGCAGCCTGGTGGAGACGGCCACCTTCTACCCCTCCCTCACCGTGCGGGAAAACCTGGAAATCCAGCGGCAGCTTACCGGATCCACGCTGGATGCGCTGGAGCGGGCGCTGAGCCTCGCCCGCCTGACCGAGTACCAAAAACGCCGGGCCGGGCGCCTCTCCCTGGGCAACAAGCAGCGTTTGGCCCTGGCCCGCGCCCTTTTAAGCCGGCCGCGTATTCTTATCCTGGATGAACCAGCCAATGGACTGGATCCGGCCGGGATCGTTGAAATCAGAAACCTGCTGCGCCGGCTGGCCGCGGAGGAAGGCGTCACCGTCTTTATCTCCAGCCACATCCTGAATGAAATACACCAGTTGGCCGACCGTATCGGCATCATCCACCGGGGTCGGCTGATTGAAGAGTTCGACTCCCGTAAGCAAACGGCCGCGGACCTGTTGCGTATCCGCGTTTCCGATCCCGTCAAGGCGCGACAGCTGCTCCAGACCGCGTTTCCGGGTTGCCGGATCAACCAGGAAGGCGAGGGAACGCTTGAACTCTCCACGCCGTCACCGGTCGAGGGCCGGGAGAGCGGGACGATATCAGCGCCCGAAGCGGCCCGGGTGTTGGTGCGGGGAGGAATGGACCTCCAGGCGCTGACGCCGGTGGAGGAAGATCTGGAGGCGCGGTTCCTGCGCCTGACGGGAGGTGAAGCATGATGTTTCTCAAGGTACTGGCTACGGAATTTACAAAATTGAGAAGGACCAAGATTACCTGGATCGTGGCCCTGCTCTACGCCTTCGGTCCGTTGGGGATCGCGTTCATGATGTTTATCCTCATGAATCCCGACCTGGCCCAGCACATGGGACTGATCACGGCCAAAGCCGAGATGACCATCGGCGCGACCGATTGGGCCACGTATCTGAAATTCATCGGCATCATCGGCGCCGTGGGCGGTATCGTCCTCGGCTTCATGCAGTCGTTCGTCTTCGGCCGGGAATACATGCAGGGAACCGCCAAAAATATGCTCACCCTGCCCCTGCGCCGCGGCTTGTTCGTAGCCGCCAAACTCGTCGTGGCTTCGGTCTGGTACATCGCCGTCATCGTGCTTATCAATCTGGAGGCGTTTCTGGCGGGCTGGCTTTTCGGCATTCCCGGGTTTTCCCCGGCGCTTGTCGGGCCGCACCTGTGGCTCTCCCTGCAGGTGCTTCTACAGACTCTGCTCCTCGGTTCCCTCCCGGCCTGGATCGCGATTTGGGGGCGCGGGTTCCTGGCCCCCATCGGATTCACTATTTTCACCACCCTGGTCCTGGGACAACTCTTCGCGCACACGGGCTGGGGCGTCTGGTGCCCCTGGTCCATTCCCCTGATCGTGGCCGGCGGCGGCGGCGCGGACGCGCCCCTGCCGGGCGCCGGTTCCTGGGTGGTGCTGGCCGCGGTCTTCGCGGCCGGGGCCGTCGCCGCCATCCTCACCCTGGACCGCGC
>CAYQRT010000198.1:0-2185 GCA_964419695.1 uncultured Spirochaetaceae bacterium
CCGCCAGCCCCAGGGTGCCGGGGCCCTGCGGAGAATAGGCGACGCCGCAGGCGAATAGACTTTGATGGGAATATCCCTGGTAGCCACATAATTGGCGGGAGTCTGCGGGCCGTCATGCCACCCTCGCGTCGTGTCGGTCAGGGTCGTAGTGGCAGTGGTTATGGCATATAGAGTCCCGGGGGAGACGTACGGCTGCGGATCCACAGCGGGAGTCACACAGGCACATAAAGCGAATGAGAGAACTACAAGTGAAAGAAAGATTTTAGCCATCGGCCATCCTTTATTGAGCAAGGTTGAGCGCTCCCAACATTGCGATACCTATTCAATGCGTTATTTTTGAGCGACGGTGGTCCGCCAACAATCTTTGGGACACCACTATAGTTCCCGCACAAACGCGCTCGTTAGTCGTCACAACCGGCCGATTGGTTGCATCATTTATCAATTTCAATCCCCTGTTCTTTCAGAAACGCCCTGATCCCCTCAGCCGACTGCCCCGCGCAGAGCATCCTGTCCACCAGGGCCAGACGCATGGAGTCTTCCGGCGGATATCGCGGATCCAGATAGCGGCTGGCGGGATTGGGCTTGAAAGACACCAGAATTTCCTGGAAGAGCCCAAGACAGGCTCCGGACTCGTCGAACCAGACGCCGCCCGAGTAGCCGGAGAGCATCGCATGGTCGGGATCGATAAAGAAGAGGCGGGAATGGAACTGGAGAAGAAAAAAATCAAGCACGGCCCGGTATTCCGTCTTCACCGGTGATTCAAAAGCGAACGTTTCTTCCAGGTACGAATGAAGATCTTTCGGGTTCTCAACGGTTCGGCGGGCCTCGGCGTCGGTAAAAAAAACGGCGGTGTCCGGGTTTGTTATCAGATCTTCAGGAGCATTGATGATCACCGGCCGAAGCCGGCTCAACTCCAGCCTGGTTATCGCTTTCACGTAACGTCCGCGGCGATACATCCCCCACTCCGGCGGGACGGCCTGAAACGTCACCCGGGAACTCGCATACGGTGGGATTTCCGCCAGATGGACGCAGGGCAATCTTGTCCGGGTCTTCACCTGGACGATCGCCAGGTCCCTGACCCGGTCTGTCCCCAGCACAGCGGCGCTATACAACTGGTCACAAAAATTTACCAAAACACCCGCCGCCGTATCCTCCAATACGGCCGCCACCACGTGTCGGGCGGTAAGCACGTGACCGCTGGACGTTACCAGACAACCGGACCCTCCCGTGACCAGCGCGCCGTTCCGGACCACCAGCACTTGCACCACGGCCAGGCGGTTGGCCTGCACGCGGTTCAGGGCCGCCGTATCCGGCCCGGTTGAAACAACCGTGGCGGGAACAGAGGCGCAGGAGAAGATGATAACCAGACAAGGAAGAAGCGGAAGGAGATGTTTCATCAATCCCTCACCCCACAGAAAAAGTCCGCCCGGGATATTCCGGGCGGGCCGAGTTGACATTTCATTCCGGAACGTTTTTCACCGTTTGACCCGGGCGTTGCCCTGCCAGATGCTCCACACCTGCTCCTCGTCCGCCGGTTGGGCATAGTCGGTCAGGAAGGTGGTGGCCAGCGCCCCGGTGGCCCAGCCGAACTGGATCCATTTTTCCGGTTCCCACTCCTTGAGAACGCCGTAAAGTAGTCCGCCCACAAAGGCGTCCCCGCCGCCGATCCGGTCCAGCACCCCGATCTCCCGCGGTTCCACCGCGTGCCAATCCTCTCCCGCCAGAAGCAGGGCGCCCCAGAGGTGTCGGTTGACGGATATGACTTCCCGCAGCGTGGTGGCGTAGACCGACGCGTTGGGGTAGGCCTTCTTCACCCGGCCGATCATCTCCTTAAAACCGGCGATTTTAGAGGCCAGATCCTTGCCGCCGGCCTCGGGTCCCTCAATACCCAGGGCCAGCTGAAAATCCTCCTCGTTGCCCACCAGGATGTCGGCCAGGGAAGCGATTTCCGAGAACATGGCGCGCAGTTCCTTTTCCCGCCCCTTCCAGAAGGAGGCGCGGTAGTTCATGTCGAAGGCGATGCGGGTGTCGTGTTTCTTGGCGGCGCGGGCGATCTCCAGGCAGAAAGCGCTTGTCTCCGGGGACAGGGCGCCGATCAGGCCGGACAAATGCACGATCTGCACGCCTTCCCGGCCGAAGAGCCGTTCCAGGTCGAAATCCTTCACGGTAAGCGTCCGCCCCACTT
>CAYQRT010000198.1:2195-6099 GCA_964419695.1 uncultured Spirochaetaceae bacterium
CCCCGCGCGGTCGTTGTGAACGCGTGGGCCGCGGGAGCCGCACCCGGAATCCGCGATGTTGAACTGGTGACGGTACCCCCACGGGCCGCCCTGGGGAACTTCCGGACCCTCGACGCTGATTCCCCGGCCGGCCAGGTTGCTTTTTATAATCCGCGCCAGCGGGCTGCCTTTGACGAAAGCGGTCAGTACTTTGACGGGCAGGCCGAGGTAGGAGGCGATGCTGGCCACGTTCGATTCGGCGCTCGTCACCGTCAGGGTAAACGTGTCGCTTGAGTGCACGGGTTGGCCGTTGGGGGGGCAAAGCCGCAATCCCATGCTGGTGGGCACGACCAGGGCCCAGGAGAATTCCTTCTTCAACGATATGTTCATCACGTTACTCCTTCTTGGCGTATGATCCGGAAGCGCCGCCGCATCCGTTCTTATTCATATCCGTTTCGCCCGCTGATGTAAATACGCACCTTTTCGGTTGCCGGAAGACCCGTGTCATACTGAAGGTCAATCTCACTCACCACGGGATCCTCTAGGCCCGGCATGAAGCCCGTGAGAGTGCCGGCCGGGTTTTCCATTCAGCACGCCAGCCAATAGACCGCCAAGGGCTCCAGTCGCAGAACCAGCCGATCGCCTGACTCTTCCAGTCCGATCTCGTTTCCGCGAACCAGATTAACCAGCCGTCGTTCTTGACCCGCGGCCAAGAGGTCGCGGGGGAGAAAAAAACCGGTGTCGTCACTCCCCGTATTGACCACGCACAGCACCCGTTCCGTTCCTTTTCCGAGCGGGGCGTGCCGCATGACCGCGAATACCGCCCCTTCCGCCGGAAGCATTTCCATGCCCCCGGCCGGATCAAAGGCCCGGGATCGGCCGCGCGCCTTCAGCATCCGCAGATATCCGTCGAAAACCAGCTGCCGGAACGTTCCCGGCGTCCCTATCTCCTTCAACACTTCATCCAGTGGCAGCTTTTGCCGGTTAATGCTCCGGTTGGCTCCGGTCAGCCGCACCCCCTCCTCCCAATTAGTGGAACCGATCAGGCTCCCGATATAGATGCCCGGTATGCCGGGCAGGGAGAGCATGACGGCCTGGCTGGCCAGGAAACGCCGCGCCCGCGTTTCCGGCGTGCCGGCGCTGCCGGCTATGGCATCCACGTAGGTAATGTTGAGTTCGTAGGGGACTGGTCCGTCCGGGGTCGCCTTGAAGTTCACCCGGCCGCCCCGTGCGGTCGCCTGGGCCGCCAACCCGTCCGCCTCCTGGGGAGAAAGAATTCCTTTGGCCGGCAGCAGGCCTATTCCGTCGTGGGAGGCCAGAAAATTGAAAAAAGTGGTGCGTCCGTCAGGCTGGGGCAGTCCGGCGGCCCAGGCGCGCAGGTGACCGGCGTCCCCCCGCAGGAAAGCGTCCAGGACCAGGGGCGGCAGGCTGAAATTGTAGACCATATGCGCCTCGTTCGTGCCGTCTCCAAAGTAACTGATATTTTCCTTATGAGGCACGTTCGTCTCCGTAAGAAGAACCGTTCCTGGGGCGTACGCGTCCAGAAGGGCGCGCAGAAGCTTGACCACCGCGTGGGTCTTGGGATGGTGGAGGCAGGAGTGTCCCAGTTCCTTCCAGAGGTAGGCGATGGCGTCCAGCCGCACCACGCGCACGCCCATCCGCACGTGAAAAAAGAGTACCTTGATCATCGCCACCAGCACCTCGGGGTTGGCGAAATTGAGATCGGCCTGGTCCGCGCTGAAGGTGGTCCAGACGTGGAGGGGTCCCTCGGGGGAATCGAACCGGGTGAGCAGGGGATGGGTGCGCGGCCGGAACACGCCGGACAGATCATCATGCGGGTCGGCCGTAATGAAGAAATCCCGGTACGCAGGATCGCGCGCCAGGAACCGGGTGAACCACTCACTGTGCACGGAGCAGTGATTGAGCACCAAGTCGGACATCAGGGTGAAGCGGTCGCGGAGTGCGTTCACATCCTCCCAGGTTCCCAGCGCGGGGTTCACCCGGTAGTAGTCGATGACCGAGAAACCGTCATCCGATGAATAGGGGAAAAAGGGCAGGAGATGTAATCCGCTTACGGTGCCGTCGGGCAGGCTGTCCCCGAATTCTTTGAGACAGGCCAGGGGCGCGGCACCGGATCGGGTCAGGGAATCTCCGTACGTGATGACAAACACGTCCCGCTCGTCGAGCGGCAGTCCGGACGCGACATGGCTACCCGGAGGCGGGGACGCCCAGCCTTCCTCCTCCAGGAGAAGAGCCAGGGACCGGGCCGTTTCGGTGCCCGCCGCCGCGCCGTAGATCTCTTGGAGCAATGACAAAATTTTTTGATTCATAACGGTATTGTACTCGTACCAAGAGTGTTATGAAAGGGCATCCGTGCGAATGCGTCTGCCGTCTTCACGACGGAGACCGGGTCAGGTGATATGTTTCTGGAGAATGGTGAACCCATTGCAGCAGGCGACGTGTTTGATCACCCAGCCTTTGTGCATGGCGACGAAGTCCTTTTTTTCAGTCAGCGGCGTGCCCAGAAAATCCTCAATGGCCCGGATCACGCCCCGCCTGTTGTTCCACCCCCCAAAGCAGAACGATCCGTTTCTTCTGAAGTTGATATACTTCAGGTTGGTGTCGTGAAAAAAGACCTTGGCGGTGGGGGAGAGAAAAGGAAAATAGGCGGCGATTTCCTTCACCGTATGGTCATAGAGGTGGCTGGTGTCAATAAACAGCACGTCAATCCGGGGACGGATGCCGCGGTTTTGACACCAGGCGGAAAATTCGTGAGCGAATTCGATGTCATCCTGCCGCACGAATGTCCAGTGCTTATACGTGGACACGGACGCACAATCACAGACGTCCACGCTTACCAGTTGCGCGCCGTAAAGACCGGCCACACGTTCCAGAACGAAGGTGCTTTCCCCGCTGCGCACGCCCAGCTCCACAATCAATTCCGGTTTGACGGCCAGGGCCTCGGTAAAGAGGGCGGGCAGGTGATCGTTGATATCGGTGGGTTTGGCGGAGTGCCGGATTATCTCGGCCAGTTCGGGCGAGTCTGCCAGGGCGTGTTCCGGCATGGATGAATCCTTTCGAACACAATCCGTACGCGATACCGGGGATCTCTCTTTCCCAGGTCCCGTCAACGACTGTTATACTCCACAGCCTATGGTTTTCTGTTTCCGACGGCATGTCTTTTCTTGTTTCAATGTTAGGAAATAGAAAACCCTTATAATCGAAAATGCTTAAAAATCATTTGCTTTTCAGCCTACTTTACTGGATGTTGCAGCTCGTGTAAAGCGTGTGTCCCCGGCGTCACCCTCAAAGGCGACAAGCCAAAACCGGAAACGCGTGGCAAAGTGTGTCACCAATGAAGCACCGGCGTCGCCGGCAAAACGGGAGCGCCTCCGGCGGCGTTCCCGGCCCATCCTTCACCCGCCGTGGAGCATAGAATGCAATACCGAATTTATACCCGTGTGATGACGGCTTTAGCCGCCTTATGCCTTTCATGTGCCGCCTGTACGGTACCCACTACCCAGACACCCCCACAACCGGTTGATCCGCCCGGACAACCGTCCTTCACCCATATCAATGCCGGCAATAAAAAAATATACGTGGCCTGGTCCCCGGTACCCGGGGCGGATTCGTACACCGTCTATTATGCCCAGGCAAGCACGGTCACTCCCGGGAGCGGCACACCCGTCACCGGGATAACGTCCCCGGGAAAAATGGTGTTCGGCTTGAACAACAACGCCTCCTATTCACTGATTGTGACGGCCATCAACGGCGCCGGGGAAAGTCCGGCCAGCACCGTCATTCACGGTATGACCGACAACGCCTGGTCCAATTGCGGATATTCACACATTTCCGCCGGGGCCTCTCTGCATGAATCCCTGGCCGTGGCCCCCGATCGAACGGTGTACCTGGCCTATACCGACTA
>CAYQRT010000199.1:0-6094 GCA_964419695.1 uncultured Spirochaetaceae bacterium
CCTGTATTACCGGGTCAATGACCAGGCGTACCAGGTGGTGGAACCCGTGGTTAAGGGAACCCTCCGCGAATACAGCATTCCCGCCGCGCGGCTGGCGCCGGGAAGGCTTGAGTATTACGTGCTGGTGGTGGACGATAAGGGCAAGGAGTTCAAGGAAGGCCTGGTGACCGTGTCCATTCTTTCCCTGGCCCAGGGCAAGGCCCAGGCGGAACAGAACCTGGCCCGGCGTCTGCAGTTGAATGCGCCCAAGGAAATTGAGATCATCAGCAATCTGGATATCACCGCGCGCGTGCTCCAACCGCGGGCCGGCACTACGGTGACCGTTTCGATTAAGAATCCCTCCGCCGCCCGCTACCGGACACAGACCCTGACGCCCCAGGCGGGCGAATACCGTTTCCGGATTCCCGCCGCCGATCTGGAAGAGGGCGTGCTCAGCTATTACTTTACGTTGAGTGAAGATCATCCGGATTTCGGGCTCATCACCACAACGTACCCGGGGAACGCGGTCGAACGTCCCTTGTCCGTCAACGTGATCGGGCTTAAGGAGATGGCGGATCGTATGGCCGCGGAACTGGCGGCCGCCGTGACGCACCAACCGCCCACGGAAGTGCTGTCCACGCAGAATCTCAGTGTGAGCCTGGCGCTTAATATTCCCGCGGGCAGCCTGCTGGAACGGCTGCTCACCAATGATCCCCAGGTGACCATCCATTACGGACGGAAGAGCGGCCGCACGCGGTTTCGCGGCGTGCCCATGAGCCGTGACCACCAGGGGACCTACACGACCGTTATCGACCGGCGTTCCCTGTCCACGGGCGTGGACAGTTATTATTTCAGCATCTCCGCCCTGACCCGGGACGTGGGCACGATCGAGACTATGTATCCGGCCCCGGGCGCGGACGCCCCCTTTCAGTACCGGCTTGTCAGCCTGAGGGAGATGCGCTCACGCCGCTTGCAGGAATACATGCGGAAGATCAGCCACACGCCGCCCGCCGCCAGCCAGGCCGAACCGCTGGAACTGGATCTGGTTATCAGCGACGCGCCCGCCAGCCGGCGCGGCGCGCTCTCCTTCAAAATGGCCTCGGAACGCACGTACCGCACTATCACCATGCGCTCCACGCCCCGGGGCCTGGCTGGTGTCATTCCCGCGGCCGACCTGCACGAGGGGGTCCTGACGTATTACTTCACCGTCACGCTCGGTTTTTCCGACGTGGGTCAGGTCATCATCCCGTATCCCCCGCAGGCGGGTCGGGCGCCGCTTAAGCTCACCGTTGCCAGCGCCCAGGAGGCGATCCGGCAGCTGGAGGAAGACCTGGCCCGCCGCATCATCCACCAACCGGTCAAGGAGGTGAATGAGGGGCAGGGGTTTGAGATCGCCTGTACGATCAAGAATATGAAACCCGGCACCCATGCATTGGCGTATCTGAAACGGGGAACGAAACCCGGCTTCACCGCCCGGCCCATGCGCGGGGTCAAGGGAGGCTTCTCCACCATGGTGAGCGCCCTGGACGTCAAGGCGGGATATAACGCCTACTACATCGAGGTGAGCGAACCCCATCCGCGCTTCAAGAATATTACGGCGTCACTGCCGCGTGACGGAAAGGACAAGCCATTTATGGTGACCGTGCGTCAGGCGGACAAGAAACCCGAGAAGAAGCCCGACACCAGCCGACACCAGGATCTGCTTGACAGTATTGTGTTCGCCCACATCAAGGAGCCGGTGCCGGGCCGGCCGCTTGGCATCCGGATACAGATCAAAAAAGCCGTGGCCGGCATGAAAGTTGAACTCGCCTACCGCGCAAGCGGCGGTGACGGCACGTATCTTCCGTTGGCTTTGGCCGCCCGCGGGATCAATTATTCGGGCACCATGGCCGCGGCCCTGCTCACCTCGGGCGTCACGATCGAGTATTATTTCATCATTACGCTTCCCGGTGAGAAAGAGGCGTTGACCTATCCGGCGGAAGATAAAATCCCCTTATCCTTCACCGTACCCGGGACCGGGGCGGACAAAAAGGATAAAAACAACAGGGGGAGGCGGGGAAGATAATTCCATTCGGACGGAAGTATACCAAGGCCGGCTGACCCGCGGGGTTGCCGGCCTTTTTTTTAAGGGGTGTTGGAGACACACGGGGCAGGGGCGGCGGTTGATTATGGATGGACTCCGTTGGCGAGCGCCCGCAGGTGGACGGAAACGGCCTGGGCCATACCTTGCGGGTTGTAGCCGCCTTCCAGCACCGACACCAGCCGGCCCTGACAGAAGGTCTGGGCCAGCGATTTTACAAAACGGGTCAGCTCCAGGTAGCCTTTGTCCGTGACCGCGAACGTGCCCAGGGGATCGTCCACACGCGCGTCGAATCCCGCAGAGATCATGATCAGGTCCGGCTTGAACGCGAGTTCGCGCAAGGCGGGCAGGAGTACGCTTTCGTAGGCGGCCATGATCTCCCCGTCGCCGGCATTGCCGGGCAGGGGCACGTTCAGGTTGAACCCTTTGCCCTTGCCTTTGCCCCGCCGGTCCGGAAACCCGGTGACCGGATAATCATAGAGGGAATGGGTGGAGAAATAGAAGACACTCGGGTCGTCGTAGAAGAACCATTCGGTGCCGTTGCCGTGGTGGTAGTCCCAATCCACAATGAGCACCCGTCCGGCGTTGTGGCGGCGCTGGGCGTAGCGCGCGCCCACGGCCACGTTGTTGAAGAAGCAGAAGCCTTCTCCCTGAAACCGGCCTTCACAGTTGGCGCCGAAATTGTGGGCGTGATGACCGGGCGGCCGGACCGCGCAGAACACGTTTTCCATCCGTCCGGTCATGACCGCGTCCACGCCCGCCATGACCGCGCCCACGGCCAGCAGGGCCGGTTCGGCTTTCTCACCCCATTGGGCGACCGAATCATAGTGGGTGCGGGAATGGACCGCCAGGATCGCCTCCGCGATTAATTGCCTGTCGGTGACGGGGGGGATGTTCGCCACCATCCGCTTGAGTCCCGTGGCGGTGAGGCGCTTGGCCACGGTTTCCAGCCGGTGGGGCGTTTCCGGACTGCGGGGGCCCGTATAATGTTTGAGAAAAACGTCGTCGTAGACCAATCCGCTTTTATTCACCCCGCTAGCCAATTCCCGTCCGCGACGCGCCGCCGTTCGACGTCCGTGTAGATGAATCATCCCCCAGGGGGACGCGAGACATTCAGAATGCGGACTTTTGCCGGGCGGCTATGTCCGGAAAAACGGGGCATTATGCTCCGGATATGCGTTGGAAATGAACCTCCGGTAGAAAGCAGCCGAAACAGGATACAGCACATTTCATATCCGCGGCTCGCCGTTTATCCGTGCCGCTGCTGGTTGAAGTATAAAAAAACACCGGCTGGAAAGCAAATCAAATTTACTTGCGTACAAACCGCGGGATACGCGGACCGCTCCCGGTGCCTCCGCGGCCGAACGGGCATTGCTCTTTTTATTTCCATCGCGTAACGCATGCCGCCCGCCGTGTGTTTATGTATTAGGGCCGGCCGCCGGGAAGACCACCCATGGTTTTACGATTTTTTTACGAAAAGAAACATCGTTTTTACAGGCGGGCGATACAGTGAAAAGTGTGAAAACTGTTTTTAAGGAGTAACGCATGAGAACGCTTAAACCGGTCATACGCAGGGAGACACCGCCCCGTGAACTCGATGCGCTTCTCCGCGCCCGGAGGCGGGGAGGAAAGAGGATCAGGCTGCAACACCTGATCATTCGCCGATTCGATTTCTCGGGGCGGGTTATGCCCGGCGCCGAGATGTATGATCTTGTTTTGGAAGGGTGCCGGTTCAACCAAACGCATTTTTCCGCGGGTATCCTGGGGGAGTTGTCCGCCAAAACGGCCGATTTCAGGGAGGCGGTATTGGAAGACATGGATATCGTCTGGTCCGAATTAACGGACACCCGCTGGGACGGGGCCCGGTTGGTGCGCACCTGTCTCCATGAATCCGACTTATCCGGGGCCTCCTTCCGTAACGCCGATCTCACCGGCGCCACGTTTACCCATTGCAATCTCTCCCGGGCCGATTTTACCGGCGCCGTGCTCACCTCTACCCGATTTGACGCCTGCCGTCATACGGGGACAATTGGGTTGAACGACAGGAATTTCGCCTATGAGCCGGCCATGTTTTCGCAAAGTAATTGGCGATAAACTCGATAAATTCATGGAAAAAATACAGTGCCCCGAAGATTGCTATGAAAGACGAGGGGAATATCGGTTTTTTTGAGAAATCGACCAGTTCAACCGGGTGGGAGTGCGCGCTACCTGTCTTTTTCAGGCATATTGCTGCTTTTAGGTACCAAATCGCAATCTTGGGGGCACCGGCTTATGGTTTCCTGACACCCTGGCAAGATAAAACATGCCATCGGTTAAGGAAAGGGTGAACTGTTTACCCCGGACAATTTCCTTGACAAAGTGTACGTATACGTATATGTTAGACATGATTTATCATTGGTGGAAGGGGAAATCATGTCTACGCTTCACTCACGTGAAAAACAAGGCACCGCATCCGGCAGCAAGGGCCGTCCGCACATTGATCCGGAAATATGCAAGGGCTGTGAACTCTGCGTAGCCGCCTGCCCGCAATCCGTGTTGAGCATGTCGGAGAAAGCCAATTCCCAGGGCAATCCCTATCCCGAATACGATCCGGCAGGCGTATGTACGGCCTGCAAGGCCTGCGCTGTAATTTGCCCCGACAGCGCTATTGAAATCTATAAATTCGAAGCCGGAGAGTAATTTCATGGGTGATAAAATCCTGATGAAAGGTAATGAGGCGCTGGCCGAAGCGGCCATCATCGCCGGGTGCCGGTATTTTTTCGGGTACCCCATTACGCCCCAGAACGAGGTTCCCGCATATATGTCGTTGCGGCTGCCCCAGGTGGGCGGAACCTTTCTACAGGCGGAAAGCGAAGTGGCCGCCATCAACATGGTCTTTGGGGCGGCGGCCGCCGGCGCCCGGGTCATGACGTCATCCTCCTCTCCGGGCATCAGCCTCAAGCAGGAGGGCATCTCCTACCTGGCGGGCGCCGAACTGCCCGCGGTGGTGGTCAACATGATGCGCGGTGGGCCGGGGCTGGGCAACATCGCCGGGTCGCAGGCGGATTACTTCCAGGCCACCAAGGGCGGCGGCCACGGCGACTACCGGCTCATCGTGTTGGCGCCTTCCTCGGTGCAGGAGCTGGCCGATCTCACCCTGCTGGCCTTCGATCTGGCGGATGAGTACCGGGTGGTGTGCCTGGTGCTGGGCGACGGCTACCTGGGCCAGATGTCCGAGGCTCTGGTTCTGCCCCAACCTTCGGGGAAAAAATACGACAAATCGGGATGGACCATGACCGGCGCGGCCGGCCGGGAACATCATATCGTCCGCTCGCTCCTGTTGAGTCCGGAAGAGGCCCTGGAACAGCTCAACCTGCGCCTGCAGGCCAAGTATAAAGTTATTCAGGAGCGCGAAGTCCGCCACGATGGCTATAAAACCGAAGACGCCGACTATCTTTTAGTCGGCTTCGGCATGTGCGCGCGCATTCTGCGCGGAGCCGCCGACTCTTTGGCCAAGGCGGGGATCAAGGCCGGACTCTTCCGGCCCATCACCCTCTGGCCGTTCCCCTCTCGGGCTTTGGCTCAGGCGGCGCGAGGCAAGAAGAAAATACTCGTGGTGGAGATGAACGCGGGCCAGATGGTGGAGGACGTGCGCCTGGCGATCGAGGGCGCGGTCCCCGTGGATTTCCTGGGACGCATGGGCGGCATGGTCCCGGAGATGGAATCGATCGTGGAAAGGGTGAAAAGTTATGTCGACTGAGATTGCTGCCGGTGTCAGGGAAAAACTGGTCTACTCACGGCCGGAATCGATGTATCCGATCAAGACCCACTATTGCGCGGGCTGCGGACACGGGGTGGTGCACAAGCTGTTGGGCGAACTCCTGGATGAATTCGGGATCACCGAACAGACCATCCTGGTGGCGCCGGTGGGCTGCGCCGTCCTGGCCTTTCTCTACTTGAAGGTCGACGGGTGCGAGGCAGCCCACGGCCGGGCGCCGGCCGTGGCCACGGGCATCAAGCGCGTCCACCCCGACAAGACCGTGATCGCCTACCAGG
>CAYQRT010000200.1:0-6009 GCA_964419695.1 uncultured Spirochaetaceae bacterium
ATTTAATAAGCTCGGACGGCTGGAAGGTGTAGCCAAGCAAGGAAAACCAGCGCCGCGCGCCGTTGATCTCCCGGCCCACGCCGGGAATAAACGGCAGCAGCGCCACGACAAAGGTGCCGATCACGAGCGCGGGTACGGCCTTCTGCACCAGGGCGAGGGGCAGCCGGGAAAAAACGATAAGGGCGATAAAGCCCAGGGCCACGAATACCAATTGCTTGTTAAAGAGGTTTAAAGGGCCCAGCCCCAGGCGCTCGGAATGGTACCAGGAGGCCGAAAAGAGCATGGACATGCCGATGCCGGTTAAGAGCACCACCAGGATGATAAAGAGGTAGTCGGCCTGTTCCCGCTCGATCCGTTCCACTATCCTTACCTACTGTATCTTCAGGGTGGAGAGGCTCAAGAGGGTGAAGAGCCCGCCCAGAATCCAGAAGCGGATCACCACCTTGGATTCCGCCCAGCCTTTGAGTTCGAAATGGTGATGGAGGGGTGCCATCTTGAAAACTCGCTTTTTGCGAATCTTGAATGAGAGCACCTGGATGATCACCGACAGCGTTTCCAGTACGAACACGCCCATGATGACCACCAACAGAATCTCTTTTTTCAGAAGCAGGGCCAGCACGCCCACCATGCCCCCCAGGCCCAGGCTGCCCGTATCCCCCATCATCACCTGGGCGGGATGGGCGTTGAACCAGAGGAACCCCACGCAGGCCCCCACCAGGGCCAGACTGGAAATGGCCAGTTCGCCGCCCCCCTGTACATAGGGAATGACCAGGTAACTGGCGTAGTCGGCGCGGCCGGTCAGGTAGGAGATGATGGCCAGGGTGATGCCCACGAAGATCATCAACCCCGCGGCCAGCCCGTCCAGCCCGTCGGTCAGGTTGACCGCGTTGGTGGTCCAGAGGAGCAGGAATATGGCGAAGGGGATGAAGAACCAGGACATGTCAAAGAGTGGTTCCTTGAAGAACGGAATATAGAGAAAGGTGGTGGTATCGACGTTGTTGTCCCGGGCCGTACGGATGAAGAAAATAATAAGGGCGATCCCGGCTGCCAGCACGAACTGCGTGATCCATTTGAAACGGGCGGCCAGACCCGCGGTGTTGCGCCGGGTGATCTTCAAAATATCGTCGGCAAAGCCGATGAGTCCGAAGCCCACCACGCTGCCCAGCACCAGCCAGGTGAAGGGACTGTCCCAATCCTGGAAAAGCAGTACGGCGATCACGATGGAGCCGATGATGAGCACCCCGCCCATGGTGGGCGTGCCGGATTTAGCAAAGTGGCTTTCCGGCCCGTCCTCCCGGATCTCCTGCCCGATCTTGAGATGCCTGAGTTTCTTGATCACCCAGGGTCCGAGCAGAAAGGAGATCAGCAGGGCGGCCACCGCCGCGTAGGCGGCGCGGAAGGTGATGTATTGGAAAATGCCCGGACCGCTCAAAGCCTGCATCAGCGGGTGCAGCAGCTTGAGTATCATGCGCCCTCCCCCCGGACCTCGACTCCCAAAAGCGGCGGCACCAGCCGTTCCAGCTCCAGGGACCGCGACCCCTTGACCAGCACCAGCCCTCCCGCGGGCACCACGGCCAGGGCTCGGGAAACCAATTCGTCAAAATCCGCGTACCAGCCGCTCCGCGCCTCGTCGCGGCGGCGGGACATGGTCTCCTTATACCCTTTCCAGGCCTCTTCGGCCTCGGGGCCGAAGAACAGGACCCCGTCCAGGCCGAGCCCGGCTACAAAGCGCCCCAGCGACCGGTGCAGTTCTCCGGCCGCCCCTCCCAGTTCGCGCATGCTGCCGAGCACGGCCCATTTCCCGCCCGACCACGAAACGTCCTGCAGAAATTGAAGCGATTGTTCCATGGATTCGGGATTGGCGTTATAGCAGTCTTCGATAACGGTTCTTTGGCCCCGGCGCACCTGTGAACGGCCGAAGAGCGGCCGGACCTCTTCCAGGCCGGCCTTGACCAGCGGCGCGGGCACGCGCAGGAACGCGGCCACGGCCAGGGCGCAGAGGGCGTTTTTCACATTGTATTGCCCCACAAGGGGGAAGCGGATCTGGAGTCCCTCCCAGTCGATGGCGCTGCCATCCAACCCCAGGTCGCTGCTTCCCGTGTATCCTTGTGTGTGCCGGGGCCCGTAGCGGACCAACCGGCCCGCGGTCCCCCGGCTCAACATATCCAGAAAATGTTCGTCTTCAAAAACAAAGAGCGCCTCCCCTTTTTTCAGACGGGACGCTATTTTGATCTTCTCCGCGGCGATGTTTTCCCGCGAACCCAGCAGCCCGATATGGGCGGTGCCGATATTGGTGATCACCGCCAGATTGGGCCGGACGATGGAACGTAATATATCCATCTCGCCCGGATGGTTGATGCCCATCTCGAAGACCGCATAGCGGTGGGCGGGGTTCACGGCAAAGGCCGCCAGCGGCACCCCGATCTCGGAGTTAAGGTTGCCCTCGCTCACCATGACGGGCGCGTAACGTGAAAGCACGGCGCCGATGATTTCCTTGGTGGTGGTCTTGCCGCTGGAGCCGGTCACCCCGATGCGAAACAGGCCGGGGAAGCGGTCCAGGTGGAAGCGGGCCAGGTCCTGCAGGGCGGCCAGGGTATTCTCCACCACCACGCCGGCCGCGTCGGCCCGGGCCAGAACCTCCCGCAGCCTTCCCTCGTTGCCGCGCCAATAGTGAACGCCTATCAGCACGGCGGAAGCGCCGCGGGTCAACGCTTCCGGGATGAAGCGGTGGCCGTCGGTGCGTTCGCCGGGCAGGGGCACAAAGAGGCTTGATTCCCGAACCGCGCGCGAATCGATGTCCACGACGCGCACGGCCTTATTGGTCCGGCGCACGAGTACGCCGCGGGCCGCGCGGGCCATGTCGGAAAGCGTCAAAAGCGTTTCCGTCCGATGCATCGATGTCACGTTCCCCTCTCCAGCGCCGTTGCCGGCCATTCCCTGAGCGCGTCGCCCGCGTTATTCAACCACGAGCCGCTTGATCCGGTCGGGCTCGATCTGTTTCAGATCGAGATCGTCCCGGGCGATTTTTTCTATCCGCTCCGGCGTGCGTAAAACCGAAATGCCGGCGATGATCTTCTTGTTCTTTTCAAACCATTCCTTCTGTTCCTTTTCCAGCGTCCGCACTTCCCGTTCCATGGACTGGTACTGGTAGGCGGTCAGCACCTGCACGAAGAAAAACACGGGCACGGAGCAGGCCGCGATGATAAACACGATCTTCTTGGCGAAACTCATAGGCACTTCTCCACCACCCGCAGTTTGGCGCTGCGGGAGCGCGGGTTGGCCCGCTGTTCGGCCTCGCCGGCGGTCAGCGGTTTTCTGTTCACCAGCTCCAG
Organism: uncultured Spirochaetaceae bacterium; assembly: GCA_964419695.1. GTDB lineage: Bacteria > Spirochaetota > Spirochaetia > SZUA-6 > RPPD01 > JAFGSW01. The sequence goes on from CAYQRT010000200.1 coordinate 3,333, forward strand.
TTCCCGGCGTCCCCGGCAGCGGCACTCGGGCAGTTCCGGCGGGCAGATGCAGTCCCTGCTTTTTTCCGTGAAAAACCGCTTGACAATGCGGTCTTCCAGGGAATGAAACGAAATGACGCCCATCCGTCCTTGCGGCTTTAAAACCGCGAAACCGCCCTCCAACCCCTGCGTCAGTTCCTCCAATTCGCGGTTGCAGGCGATGCGCAGGGCCTGGAAGGTTTTGGTGGCCGGATGGATCGCATGGTGCCGGTAATCCTCGGGCACGGCCTGCCAGACGACTTCTTCCAGCCGTCCCGTGGTCTCGATCGGCTGCCGCCCGCGCGCGGCCGTGACGGCCCGGGCGATACGCCGGGCGTAGCGTTCTTCGCCGAATTTTTCAAAAAGCTCGGCCAGTTCCGCCTCAGGCCAGTTGTTCACGATGTCGCGGGCGCTGGTGCGGCCTTCCGGATTGAGCCGCATGTCGAGCGGCTCGTCCTTCTGGAAGGAGAATCCCCTTCCCGACGCCTCGTAGTGCCGCGAACTGATGCCCAGGTCGAAGAGAATGCGGTCCGGCGTAACCGAAGCCAGCGAGGCGTACCGGCGGAAAAAGTCGCCGAACCAGTGGTGGAAAAACTCGACCCGGCCCTTAAACGACGAGAGACGTGTCCTGGCGCGCTCCAATTGGGACGAGTCGGCGTCCACGCAGTAAAGCCGCACCTCCGGAAAACGGGACAGGAAGGCCGCGGCGTGGCCGCCTTCGCCCGTGGTGGCGTCCACCAGCAGGCACTCCTCACCTCCGGAAGGCTTAAGCAGGTCGAGCACTTCCTCAAGCAATACGGGGTCATGGATGTATTCCGCCGAACGCTTTATTCCCATAGCCTCTCTACTGCAGCCGGAAGGAGATCTTGTCTCCCAGTTCTTCCGCGGCCGAGCGGAAGCGGCTTTCGTTTTCGTTCCAATATTCGTTATAGATCGCCTCGTCCCAAATCTCGATGGATTTGAGCATGCCGAGGATAATGCACTCTTTTTTCAGGTCCGCGTATTCACGCAGGGTAACAGGAATGCTGATCCGCCCGCTGCGGTCGATCTCCAGCTCCTGGGCCGGCGCCAGGATACGTCGCTGGATCAGCCGGGTTTTTTCCAGAAACGGCGAGGCGGCGTCAATCAGGTTCTGGGAGATGGTCTTCCACTCATCGGGGGGGAAGAGCCAGATGCAGCGGTCGATGCCGCGGGTGATCACGATCACGTTGCCCGTGATCGACTGACGGATGGGTTGAGGCACCATCAGCCTCCCCTTCTCGTCCAATGAATATTTAAATTCACCCGTCAACATCTACCTATTACCCCTATTTGGCATTTTCTCCCACTATTTCCCACTTGTCCCCAATTTTATCCTATAATTTTTTTCTGTCAACCAACTGAATTCAGGAAATACCTTTTTTTTGGTGATTTTGGGGTATTTTGCTTAATTAATGTTAAGTAAAAAGACCGTTTATTGGGCTGGACCAACTAAACCGCTATCGACCGTTGATTTACATCAGAAGGAGGCGGAAGTAGACCGAAGGGGTGCAAACTGTCGGCATGGCTCAACAAATGGGGAAAATGGGATCGTCAGAAGTGTGCCCCGAGGATGGCGATTCCGTCCCTTTTCCGCACATCCGCTCCTCCGAAATGTCTTACAACAATCTTGGGGGCACGAGCGACAAGCTCAAGGATTTGTGTAAGCCTGGATTTCAGGCGGCGCTGCCGGCCTGGATCACCCTATATCCGGCGTCCAGAGCCCGCTCGTTCAGCTCCAGCAGGTGCTTTTTTGAGGCCGAGGTGGCGGGCACCAGGGCCGATTTGAGCGCGTCCAGGGTGGCCAGATCGGGGACCCGGGCCACCAAAGCGCCCAGCATCACCATATTGGCGGACTTGTAGGAACCGAGTTCCTCGGACAGCGCGTTGGCCGGCACGGCGATGGAGGTGACGCCCTCAAAGGCGGGCGGATCGGAGATGAGTGAAACATTGTAGAAGAGCAGGCCGCCCTTACGCACCAAGGGGCCGAATTTGGCCAGGGACGGCGCATTGAAAACACAGACGATGTCCGGGTGGAAGACCAGCGGGCTGGGGATTTCCTCATCAGAAACCACCACCGAGCAGTTGGCCGTGCCGCCCCGCATCTCCACGCCGTAGGAGGGGATGTGGGAGACGTTCTTGCCCAGTTGCATGGCGGCCGTGGCCATGAGTTTTCCGGCCAGGATCACGCCCTGGCCGCCGTAGCCGGCGAATACCAATCTGGTGGTCATGAGACCGCCCCTTTGTCCCGGAACACGCCCAACGGATAGGCGGGAAGCATGTTTTCCGCCACCCAGGCGGTTGCCGCCTTGGGCGTCATGCCCCAATCCGTGGGACAGGGGGAAAGCACCTCGATAAACGAATACCCGCGTTTTTCCTGCTGGTTTTCCAGCCCCCGGCGCAGGGCGCGCTTGGTTTTGAGAACATGCTTCATGTCGTGGACGCTGGTGCGTTCGATGTAGTAGGGAGCCTCCAGGGTGGCCAGAAGCTCGCAGGCGCGGATGGGATACCCGCATTCCTCGGGCTTGCGGCCGTAAGGCGTGGTCTTGGTCTTCTGCCCCACCAGGGTGGTGGGAGCCATCTGGCCGCCGGTCATGCCGTAAATCGCGTTGTTGACGAAGACCACCGTGAAATTTTCCCC
>CAYQRT010000201.1:0-6006 GCA_964419695.1 uncultured Spirochaetaceae bacterium
TGAATCCGCCCGCGTCCAGCAGGGCGGCGGTCAAACACACACCGTCCACCGCGATACTGTCACCGGTCAAGGTGCCCGAGAGGATCTTGTCCGCCTCTATCTCAATCCGCCACGCGTCGGTCCGGCGCCGGACGGCGCGCACACGGCCTGTCTCCTCGATAATTCCCGTGAACATTAATCCTCCCCCGCCAACATACTGTGCGCCGGATAGTATTCGCACAGCGTATCCTCACCCAGACGGCGTAACGACGCCTGGGTGAGACGAGCGGCGTCCTTGAGCCGGGCGGCGCCGCGTCCGCCCAGGAAGGAGGGCGCGCCGGTTCCGCCGATCAACCGGGGCGCCTGGAAAAGATAGAGCTTGTCGAACAAGTCCCGCTCCACAAAGGAAGCGTGGAGTTCGCCGCCGCCCTCCACCAGCACGGACATCACGCCCAGGCCGTACAGCTTGGCCAGCAAATCCTCCAGGTCCACGCGTCCCCGCTCCTCCCCGGTCAGGAGCACCGTCACTCCCTGCTGGGTCAGGGCCTTGATCTTGGCCGGCCGGGCCCGGGCGGTCACGGCCACCAGCAGCGGGCATTCAGGCGCGCTTTTCACCAGCCGGCTTTCCAGGGAAATTCGAGCCGTGGAATCGACCACGATCCTGACCGGTTTCTTGGCCTCATACGGAGACACGCGCGGTGTCAGGAGCGGATCGTCCTTGAGCGCCGTGCCCGCGCCCACCAGGACGCCGTCGTACCACCCCCGCAGGCGATGACTGAACGCGCGGGACTGCTCCCCCGTGATCCAGCGGCTTTCGCCGCCCACGGTGGCGATGCGCCCGTCCAGGCTGGCCGCGGCCTTGAGCGCCACAAAGGGCCGGCGGGCGCGCATGACCGTGACAAAGACCTCGTTCAGACGGCGGGCCCGTTTTTCCAGCAGCCCGGTCTCGACCGTAACGCCGGCTTGCTTGAGGAGGGCGATCCCCCGGCCGTCCACCAGGGGGTTGGGGTCGCGTAGGGCGATGACCACCCGCACCACACCGCGTTTCACGATCTCGGGCGCGCAGGGCGGCGTCCGGCCCTGATGGGAGCAGGGCTCCAGGCTGACGTAGAGGGTGGCACCGCGGGCCTTTTCCCCCGCCCGGTCCAGGGCTACGATCTCGGCGTGCGGTCCGCCCGCCAGGCGGTGGAAGCCCTTGCCCGCCACCCGGCCGTCGCGCACCACCACCGCACCCACCACGGGATTGGGCGAGGTGAACCCCAGGCCCTTCTCCGCCAGGGACAGGCACTGACGCATGTGGAATTTTTCTCGCGGCGTGAACGCCATGAGATCACCTTCGATTTTCGGGGTGGAAATAAGGGGTTGAACGCGGAAAAATCGACCTTCTCCCATCCAGACTGTACTGTCGGCCCCGGATTCGCACCGGATCAACTGCAACGGATCGGGATCGATCCATGTCAGGTTGCGGGCTTCGGCTTGCACCAAGCCGTCACCGCCGGTCAGGAATTTCACCTTGCCCCGAAAGTCTTATTGACCCTAATATAGCATGCGAAAGGCGGAGAGGCAACAGTAATTGACGGCCCTGAAAGACATGCCAAAAGTCATGCTCGACTGGAGGAGGATATATCCGGTAAAATGGCGGCATGACTGAATCGGGAAAATCAGTTATACATTGAGGAGAATGTTGATGAAAAAAGTACTCTTGGTCTGTCTGATTATAGAAATGGGCGTTCTCACAGCTGGCTGTCCAACTCACGTAGATAATCCCGTTCCTGAGCCCGCCGCCTACTCCGTTTACCTTAACCTATCGCTGCAGGCGAGCAATCTGAAAGTCGTCTATGCGGTCTGGATTGAAGATGAAGCCGGTAACAACCTGCAAAACCTTTATGTGTGCAATCGCGTTCTGGGCATCAACCCCGCCACGGGTTCCCTGTGGCAAAGCGGCTCTGGTTTGACCGGAGACGGCATACCGCACTGGCTTCTCTATAAATACCGCAAGAACGACGCCGGATCAGGAAATAAAACCGTGGACGGGGTCACCGGCGCGTCCATCCAGACGACCAACCTCGTGCAGAGAAATCTCATGATCGGCGCCGTCACGCGGTTTCGGGTCTGCCTGGAAATAGACCGCAGCAATAACAGCAACCAGTATTTTGCCAAGGACCGACCGGCTTTCACCTACAAATCCCCGGTTATCGACTTGTCCACCGCTCCGACGCCATATCAGACGGATCTGTTGCTGGATGGTTGGATGTCGAATCACACCGGGTACGGGAATCCCTTTACCCAGTACAGCCAACAGCCTATAGAAGCGGACGGCACCACCGTGCCCGACATCCCCGGTTACGCACCCGACACGTACATGACCGACACGTCCTGGATTGCGCAGGTCGACGACATGGTCTCGTCCCTCAGCGTAACGGTCACCAAGAACTAACCGGCCCGCGAACGAAGGAGCCTCGCGCTTCCTCCTCCGCGTCCGACGCACCCTCTGGATGCGTTTGCGGCTTATTCCGCAATGAAGGCCCTACTCGTTCATCAACTCTTCCACCATAACGTCGATGTCGTTCTGGTTGATGTCAGCCTTGCGCTCGAAGGCCAGTTCCAGGTTGGCCTCTTTGAGTTTCTTGAGCAGGCTGTAGATGATGAGCATAAGGATCTTGATTCCCGCCTCGGGCCGGGACTTGATGAAGGTGATCATGTCCTGCCGGTTGATGCGCAGTACGGTGGAAGCGTCGGCGCTCACCACGTCCGCGGTGCGTTTGACGCTCAAGAAGATGCCCGCCTCGCCGAACACGTCCCCTTTACCAATGGAAGAGATGAAGACCGCGCCGGCCTTGGCCTCCGGTACCTTGACGTGGACCGTGCCCTCCAGCACGGCATAGAGGTCGGGACTCCGCTCGTCCTTGGCGATGATTTTTTCATCCTTGTCAAAGGAGAAAAAACGCGAAATACGGATGATCTCGTTCAGTTCGTCCGGTTTCATGTACTTGAAAATGATGATTTGCCCGACGATGCTAGAAAAGTCTTTCCCGGTGATCTCTTTCATCGGATTCTCCCCGCTACCCATATTCTATGATATTAGGTTCGGGAAGTAAAGAAATTATATTCCCAATCATGCCCAACGAGTGAACACGCGGCGCTCCGGGAGCACACGAAGAGATTTCTAAGCGCCCCCAAGATTGCGATAAACTCTACGCATATTACGCCTTTTGGTATGAAAATTTGAAAATAAGGCATTTGTTTCACGTCAAGTGACCATTGGATAGTTGCCTTCAGTGTGTTTTGTTCATTTATCGCAATCCTGGGGGCACTGAATAAAAAATCAATTTTTATGTCCATGCCAATCGGCGTGGACGACACACACTCCGTCATTCCGCAATAATTTCTTATCATTCTATTCCGCGTGTCGCCGTATCGATGGCCAAACAGAATTTACACACCATTCTGATCGAGCCGCACCACATCCGGCGCTGCCGGTTGCGAATGAGATGCTATCACAGATGGAGGTGGAATAATGAAAAACAATCCCACAATCTTTTTTTTCTCTTTCCGATTTATTATTTTACTGATCGTACTCATCGGGTTATTTGGATGCAGCCTGGGCTTTGAATGGCATGACGTGGCACCGTCCGACTTCCTGAATGGCTGGGACAATGTCGGCGGCGCCTTTGAAACAGCCGGATACGGCCAGGACGATATGGGTTTCGTTCATCTCAAGGGATGGGTGAATGATTCGAGTTATGCTGCCTACTCCTATATGTTCGTCTTGCCGCCGGGAGATAGACCCAACAACACCCTGGTTTTCAGCGTATACATCGGCGGTGGCCAAAACGGTTATGTATACATATACTATGACGGCGGCGTCGCCTTATATGCTCCTGGCGCCTCCGGCAGCGTTTCCGTCCCTCTCAATGGAATTATTTTCTACGCGGAGCAATAGAGCCGTCCTTTGAAACCGGAAACAACTCGAAAAACTCACCACGGGTGCGCGAGAAACACCCTGGACCACCCACTGTTGGGCCGGCCGTCCACGCCTCCCGACCGGTAGCACGAACGGCCGGCTTATGGTATCTTCTATCCCAGGAGGTACCGTGCTTATTGTTCCCGCCATCGACCTTTTAGGCGGCCGGGTTGTGCGCCTCCTGCGAGGCGATTACGACAAGGTCACCGTATATTCCCAGGATCCGTTGGCAACCGCCGCGGAATTTGTCCGGGCCGGCGCCAAACTCATCCATATTGTTGATTTGGACCGGGCCCGCGGCCGCGCTTCGGACAACCGCGACATCATCCGCGCCGTACGGGAAAAGACCGGCTGCGCGGTGGAGACGGGTGGAGGCGTCCGCGGCGAACGGGACGTTCAGGAACTGCTGGGAGCCGGCGTGGAGCGGATCGTCATCGGCACCGCCCTGGTTAAGGACCCGGACGGCGTGGCGGGCTGGATCACCCGTTATGACTTTCACCCCATAGCCGGGTTGGACGCCCGGGACGGGCGCATCCGCGTGCAGGGCTGGACGGACGATTCCGGCCTTCAGGATACGGTCCTGGCCGCCCGCTGCCGCGAGATGGGCTTCCGGGAGATCGTCTACACCAACATCGCCGTGGACGGCACCCTGGCCGGACCGGACATTGAGAGCACCAATGCCGTGGCGGAGGCGGCCGGACTGCCGGTCATCCTCTCCGGCGGGGTCGGCGGTCCTGAAGACGTGGCCCGCGCGGCCGCGGCATGTTCCGCGCTCGTGCGCGGGGTGATTATCGGCAAGGCGTGGTACGAAAAGAAGATCGATCTTGCAGACATGGTCCGGCGGTTCCAGACGGATCAGGACGCGGTGTCGACATCCCAGGGAAAGGCTGGCAACTGAATGCGCACACCTTATCGGGAAAGACTTACATCCGGCGTTATCCTCTTTGACGGGGCCATGGGCACCATGCTCTACGAACACGGCGTATTCTTCAACCGCTGTTTTGAGGAAGTCTCCCTGTCCCAGGGCGACCTGGTGCGGCAGATTCACACCGATTACATCACCGCCGGCGCCGAGGCCGTGGAGACCAACACCTTCGGGGCTAACGAACTCAAACTGGCACGCTACGGTCTGGAGGCCAAGGTGCGCGACATCAATATCCGTTCGGCCCGCCTGGCGCGGGAAGCGGCGGGGGACGACGTGTACGTGGCCGGATCGGTCGGCCCCCTGGGCGCGCGGCTGGTCCCCTTCGGCACCCTGCCGCGGGAACAGGCGGCCGCGGTATTCAGTCGCCAGATGGAGGCCCTGCTGGAAAGCGGCGTGGATCTCATCCTGCTGGAAACCTTTAAAATCATAGACGAGCTCATCCTGGCGGCTGAAACGGCCCGCCACCTTTCACACGACATCCCCATCCACGCCCAATTCACGGTGGGCGCCGACAATCTGACGGAGGACGGCATGGCGCCGGTCAAGGCGGCCGCCCTGCTTCAGGCCCGGCCGGCGGCGGACGTGGTGGGCATCAACTGCTCTATCGGTTCGGCCCATGCGCTGGAGGTGCTTTTGGCCATCCGGGACCACGTGTCCAAACCGATCTCCATCATGCCCAACGCCGGATTCCCCAAAGAGTTCGAGGGCCGCTCCTTCTATCTTTCCTCCCCGGAATACATGGCCGAATACGCGCGCCAGTTCCTGGAGGCGGGGGCCCGCGTCATCGGCGGCTGCTGCGGCACCACGCCGGCCCACATCAAGGAAATCTCCCGCGCGGTCAAACACTTCGATGGGGGACGGCGCAGCATCAAGGTCCAGGCCGCGGAAAAGTCCGCCGTGCACCGGCCGGAAGTGCCGCTGGGCCGGCGTTCCGGCCTGGGAAAGCAGTTGGCCGCAGGGGAATGGATCACTTTGGTGGAACTGGTCCCGCCTCAGGGCACGGATCTGTCAGGCATCATCGCCAAGGCCGCCGCGCTGAAAAAAGCCGGCGTCACGGCGGTGAATATTCCCGACGGGCCGCGTGCCTCCTCCCGGCTCTCCAGCCTCATCACCGCCCTGGAAATTCAGCGCCGGGCCG
>CAYQRT010000202.1:0-5967 GCA_964419695.1 uncultured Spirochaetaceae bacterium
TGATCCTTTTGTAACCCATTCTCGATTGGGAGGCAAGAGCCGTGGTCCCCTTCCAGGCCTACGGAGAGGAGGCGGCGCCAGCCAATGCAGATGTACTTCGCCACAATGTATCACCGGTTCGCCTCATCCCCGCCACGGAAAAACCTGTGACGGTACCGAAAATTCAACGTGAACGAAACGAGCACGAAGGAGTTTCCCATGACCAGCCCGTCGGACGCATCCAACGACCATGCAAACAACAAAAAAGGACCGGATTTAAGCCTTGCTTCGCAACGCATGCGCCGGCTGCCGCCCTATCTCTTTGAGCGGATCAACCGGGCCAAACTGGCCTTGCGGCGGAAAAACGTGGACATCATCGACCTGGGCATGGGCAACCCCAACGATCCCACGCCGGGGTTGGTGGTGGAGAAACTCCAGGAAGCGGCCGAGCTCAAGAAGAACCAGCGCTACTCCGCCTCCCGCGGCATTGAGAACCTGCGCCGGGAGTACGCCCGCTTCTATGACCGGCATTTCCGGGTGAAGCTTGATCCGGAGAGCCAGGTGATCGCCACGCTCGGCTCCAAGGAGGGGTTCAGCCACCTCTGCCTGGCCGTGCTCGGCCCGGGCGACCTGGTGCTCACTCCCGCGCCGGTCTTTCCCATCCACCTCTACGGCCCCATCATCGCGGGGGCGGAGGCCATGTCCGTTCCCTTTGAGGAGAAGGATGAAGACTTCCTGCGTAAGATCGAGACGCTGGTCAAACGGGTCCTGCCCCGGCCCAAGGTCCTGATGCTCAACCACCCGCACAATCCCACCGGGCGGACGGTGGAACCGGATTTTTTCCGGGAGGTGGTGCGCCTGGCCAAGCGCCATGAGTTTTATATCATCCACGACTTCGCTTACGGCCTGACTACGTTCGACGGCTATACAGCGCCCAGTTTTCTGGAAGCGGAGGGCGCGGCCGAGGTGGGGGTGGAGTTGTTCACGCTTTCCAAGGGCTGGAACATGGCGGGCTGGCGCATAGGGTTCGCGGCGGGCAATCCGCGCATGATCTCCCTCCTGGCGGACATCAAAGGCTATTTCGACTACGGCATCTTCCAGGCCGTGCAGATCGCGGCCATCCTGGCGCTGCGCGAGTGCGACCGCGACATAGAACGGCAGGCGCTCATTTACCAGGGCCGCCGCGACGTACTGGTGCCCGGCCTGCGCGAATTGGGATTTGAGCTGGAGAACCCGCGGGCCGGCATGTTTGTCTGGGCCAAACTACCGGAGGCCTACGCCGGGATGGGGTCCATGGCTTTCAGCCTATCATGTTTGGAAAAGGGCCGGGTGGTCGTCTCCCCCGGCATCGGGTTTGGAAACAAGGGGGAGGGCTGGGTGCGCATCGCCCTGACTGAAAACGAGGAGAGGCTCAGGCAGGCGCTGCGCCAGCTCAAGGCCGCTTTTCCGGTCAAAGGCCCGGCCCGACCGGCGGACACGCCGCCGGCGTGATTACTCAAGGCCGTGTTTTTGAATGAAATCGCGCGCCAGCGCATTGAACCGGTCGGCCTCCTCCAGGTGCGGGAAATGCGCGGAGTTTTCAAAGACGACCATCTTTTTTTCCGGCGCGTTCAATTTTTCATACCAACCGCGTGTGACCTCGCCCAAGACATGTATGTCGTGCTCACCCATGATGAAAAGCACGGGCGACGGGAGGGCGGGACACTCTTCTTTATAATTCAACCGGTACCAGCCTTCCGCCACCGGTCGCAGCAGGCGCGGGCCTTTTTGCACGTTCAGTTTTTCGAAGAGCGTGTATTCTCTCGCATTCAGGTACAGCGATTCGTATTCCGGGGGGGTGCCCCGGCGGCCGAAAAAGAACTCCCCGCTTTGTTCCAGCCACTTGGCGTAGATGTCGAATTCCTTTTCCGTGCCCGTTGAGAAACAATTGCGGGCGCTTTGAGCCGAGAAAATATCGGCGATCGCACTCAATTTGGAACAGGCCTGTCCGTTGCCGGCTTCTTTCATTTTCCGCATGAGTTTAGCATAGGACGCTTCCATGTTTTCCCGCAGGCAGACGTGCTGGCTTATACCGATATAGCCGATGTAGCTGTCCGGCTCCCGGCGCATCATTTCGACGCCCAGGATGCTTCCCAGGCAATGCGTCATCAGGTAAATGCGTTTCCTGCCGAACCGGCGTTTCAGATAGGCGGTGATCTTCAATCCGCAATCCACCAGCGTATCACCGTCGATGAAGCCGGGTGCATAATCCGCCCGGTACGACTTGCCGGCGCCCGGCTGTTCCCATTGCACGAAAATCGCATCGTCTTCCAACGGCCGGTTGTAATGCCTGACCAGGGGCAGTTCCGAAAAACCCGGTCCCCCGTGAAGGAATAATACCACCGGAAGATCTGTATTCCGGCCCCGGATGAGAAGCCATTGTTCAAACCCGTCAACTTTCAATTTAACCAGCTCGGCGATCGAATTTTTTTTCACTGCGCCCCGGTCATTCCTGATGGCGTCTGTGTCCGAGCCGCAGGCCGTGAGCATGAGAAAACCCGCGCACAACACAATCAATGGAATGGATGAACGTTTCATTCGTCGTCTCCTTCGTTTCAGGTGATCGTGGACGGGCGAATGACAAGCCGCCCGCGCCGCTTTATCCATGATGCGTTATGCGGAAGGTAAACTGTGAAGCCGTAGTCGGGTCAACAAGAAGTTGTGAGATTTTTTGGCGACGCGAAGTGAACGGTCAGGGCGTGAACAGCTCCTTCAGCATATGCGAAAGAATAGGTATCTGCCCCGGATACGGAGGCGCGTAATTGCCGCCAGTGACCACCAGCACCAGTTCCCGTTGGGGAGCGATCACGATGAACTGGTCGCCCCAGCCTGAGGCCATCCAGACCGGTCCCATGGTTTCATTAAGCGGCTCGGGCAGGTCGGGCAACCACCACATGAAACCGTATTGCTGTGAAGCATCCGCGCGCGCGGCCGGCCGCATCGACTCCTCGATCCACTTCTTGGACACGATCCGTTTACCGTTCCACTCACCCCGGTTGGCGACCATGAGTCCGATTTTGAGCATGTCGCGCGGGCGGAGTTCGGCGTCGCCGGAGGCGTAGATGAAGCCTTTGGCCAAAGTAATCCAGGTGCCCTGGGTAATACCGAGCGGTTCATAAAGATATTTAGCGGCAAACTTATCCAGGCTCAGCCCTGAAGAGCGGCGGATGATGTCACCCAGCAGGTTGGGGTAGGCGCCCGAGTAGACCCAGCGGGCGCCGGGTTCGGCCACGGGTCTGCGTGCCAGGCAGAAGGCCAATGGATCGGGGCTTCGGTAGAGCCGTACCACGTCGTTCCTGAGATCGGTGTACGGCAAGCTCCATTCGTCCCACTCCAGTCCGGCGGTCATGGTGAGGAGGTGACGGAGGGTGATGCCGTTCTTGGTATCCCGGTCGGGGACCGTATCATTTTGGTAATAATTGAGGAAAGGCGAGTCGATGTCCTTGATGAACCCTTTGTCCGCGGCGATGCCCACGCAGAGCGAGGTGAGGCTTTTGGTGACCGAAGCCAGGTGGTGCGTGTCGGCGGCCGTGAAGCGGGTGAGCGGGCCGTGAAACCGGTAGCCGGGGAAGTACTCCTCCACCACGAGCCGGCCGTCATAGGCGAGAAGCACGCCGTGGACCTCGCCGAATGAGCCCTGTTTGAGAAGCGTGAAAAACTCGGTAAGGCGGGACATATGCGCGGCATCGAACGGCGCACCTTGGGCCGTGCCCACGGGGATGCCGTCATTCTCCTTCACGGGAACTGTGTAGGCGTATGCGCCGGGCAGCGGATACAGCTCCCGGTGGTTCACGCTTACGCACCCGGCAAGGGAGAGGGCGCAAGTGAGAATAACGGGAATGCGCATGAATGCTCCTTTACCACCTTAACACATGGCGGACGCCTTGGCGTCACCTCGCCTCAAGGCCGTCTTTTTCGTTCAGGCAGGCTCCAGCCGTATGCCGGCCGGCGCGTTGCGCCTGGCTCATACCGCACCCGGGGTCTCCTAGTTGACCAACCGCCGTACCGGGCTGTCCGGCCGGAGATAGGCTTTTACTTCCGCCCAGGTGAGGAACACGTCGACCGGTCCCAGCACGTACGGCGTGATCTCGTAGATGTTGTAATAAAATCCCAGACCGTCGATCGTGATATAGACATTGTCTGTCAGTTTGAAATCTTCTTCCAGGAACGCCCCTTCCATTTGGTCGGTATCCGGTTCGCTGCCCTGGAATCCGCTTATCCTCCGCCTTACCAGTTCCCGGGCCTTGCTTTTCACCAGGTCGGCCAGCCGCGGTCGGGCCGTGGGCGCCAGGATATCCGCGGCGGAGATTTCCTTACCCGTAGCCAGATCGGAGATCTTGAAATCGTCGGCGTAGTTGCCGTGCGCGCCGCCGGTGAAGGTGTAGACCGCCATGTCCTGGCAGAGGAAGCCCCGGTCATTGAGCAGCACGGAGCGGGTCTGGGACAAGGACCACTGGTACATGGGGGAGGAGAGATCGTCGTCGGCCTCCGCCGCGGCCGCCCGGTGTTCGGTGAAAAACCGGTCGCAGACGCGCTGGAGGGCCCGGCCGGGATCATCGGGGTAGGGAGCGGCGTATGATGTACGGAGCCGGGCGAGCACGTTCCGGTCCGGGAAAGATTGCGGATAGAGGAGACGCAGGTCCGCCTCGGCCCGCGGCGGGTCGTCAACGGCCGCGGCCGTGGACTGGGCGCGCACGAGACTGACGGGCGTGAGGGCCACCGAGTCGCCGCCGTAGGATTCCCGCAGCGAGAAGGGGAATCGTTTTTTTCCGTCCGGACTCCGCCAGGTGCCGCGGAGCTGGACGGTCTTGCCCGCCTCCCGCCACTCCCAGGCGCCGTGGAATTCACCAGTCCTGGCTTTATCGTTCCCGCGGTCGACGCCACGCGGGAATTCGAACAACGTCAGACTCCCGTCGTCCGCGGACGCCTTTCCCTTGAGAAAGAGGGTTTCCCGTCGTGAGAGGTAGTAATACCAGCCACTCACGTTGTCCCCATCCTGAGTGAGGTGCATGACAATACCCAGATTCCCGCCGATGCCGCCATCCAGGCGGCGGTAGAAATCCCGGCCACCGTCGGCCCGGGCGGCGGGCGCGGCGAGCAGGAGGAGAGAGACGATGACCGTAATGATACCGGTACGGTGATACATGGGCGGGCCTCCTCGCTTCGGTCTTTACTCATCATAGACCAGCCCGGCGGGTGGGGCAAGAAGATCGTGCTGAAAAAAGGCCGTCAGGCCGGTCTGGTATGGCCCCCCGTCCGAGGATGGCCCGGGGTCCATGCTGAGTGAAGGGTTCGATCAAGAAGCGGATGAGGTTCAGCCGGCCAGGGGATTCTCCGGCCATTTGTGTTTGGGGTAACGGCCCGCCATCTCCCTGCGTACGGCCTGGTAGCCGGTCTTCCAGAAACCGGCCAGATCGGAGGTGACTTGAACGGGCCGGCCGGCCGGGGAGAGGAGTTCCGCGGCGGCGGTCACGCCGGCTACCACCGGATTTTTAATGATCCCGAAAAAGTCCTGCAGTCTGGCGCTGACGATGATGCGGCCGTCGGCTTCATAACGGATGCGGGCCGGGCGGCCGTTGGCCAGGTGGAAGCGTTTTTCGTCAAGTTCTTGAATCTGCCGGCGCAGCGTCGGTTTGACCAAAGAGAGCATTACGTCTTCCAGACGTACCTGGCCGGGACCTGTCAGCGATTCACCGTAGAAATTCCTGATCGCCGCGACCAGACGCGCGTCGTCCACCTCCGCCGCCTTCAAACAGGCGATCCGCTCCCTCAGCAACCGGACGTGGTCGTTCCAGGAGAGAATGTCCGGTCCTTCCTTTTCCAGCAACCGGTAGAAGGCGTCGGAAAAGTTGTCCAGGTGTTCCACCGGGATACGCGTTTCCGACAAGACAAGCGATCCGAAGCGTTCTTTCCTGACCGCGGAAAAAACGCCCCGTTCCCGGTCGTACA
>CAYQRT010000203.1:0-5934 GCA_964419695.1 uncultured Spirochaetaceae bacterium
CATGACCCCGCCGTTGTCCACCATATAGTCGAACGGGTCGGACTGGCCGAAGAAATCGTACATGTTGTTCACGTTGCCCAGGCCGGTCAGGCCGAATTTGAGGGTGTCGTCCAGCACGGACAATTCCAGGCGCGCCAGCAGATAGTCCTGCAGGCGTTCCGGGCCGCTGTTGCCCCGTTCGGTGAAGAAGCCGTGGTTGTACTGGACGTTCAGGTACAACCCGGCCCCCAGGTCCGAATCGAAGCCCACGGTGTATTTTACGTAAGGCTCGGTGGAGACCGCGGTAGTTGTTGTGGTAGACATTCCAACTATAGTGGTAGTTGTTTCTACCCCGCTTTCTGGGAAAAATAGAGCTGCTTCCGCCCGGGCAACCATGAACCCAAGATCCCAAGCGGCATCAAATCCGCATTCATATTCACGGTAATAGGCAAGTGTATATGATTTAGATGAAATTTCCGTCGCAAAATCTGTTACGACTACTATATCACTTACATATGGTATGTCATTAAGTCGTGAAATAAAGTTTGCTGACAGATCCAGTCCCGGGAAGGAAAAAGCTAGCTTAGCTCCGAATAGAGAGTTCTTGATGTTCAACTCCGGTGTTTCAGCTATTTCAGTCCATCCACCACTATTGTCGGGAAACCCGATAAATGCTTGAAGAGGAACAAATGCAGCATCCATACCAGCCCGTATCTCATCCGTCATAAGCGTATTCAGTCGGGCCGGGTGGGAGTAGGGTTCGAAGACCAGCTGGACGGACATCATGTCCGAGGGGATGGTGTAGGTGAGGGAGGCCAGCAGGGAGGCGGATTTCTTGCCGAAGTCGAACGGGTCCGAGAAGTCCAGGGGATTCAACAGGTCCGTGGGGTTGAGCTGGTCGGCCGTGCCCCAGGCGATGCGCTGCTTGCCCACGGTCAGGTCCAGGCCGGGCAGGAACAGGTCCGAATAGGTGAAGTAGGCGCGGTCCAGGCCGATCTCCAGCGGTTCCACCGCGTAGAGGAAGGCCAGTTCGTTGGCGGTCAGAAGGTTGGAGAGGGATTGGCTTCCCACGGGATTGTTGGACAGGCGCAGGCTCAAGACCGCGGTGCCGAAGAGGTGGTCGTCCACCTGCTGGCCGAAGGAGAGCTTGCCGTAGAGCTGGTTGAAAAGAAAGTCGCCGTCGGTGAGCGCGTAGCGGCCGTCGGCCGTAAACTCGCCGCCCACGTCCAGGGCCCAGGCCGGTCCGGCCAGGCAGAGCAGGGCGGCCAACGCCGCCAGTAGTTTCTTCATGACTGTAGCCTCCCTTACCGGACGCGCTTCTTGAGGAAGCGCTTGGTGAAGACCTGCCGGGCCTCCAGGCCCTGGTCGAACTTGAGGTCCTCCATCTTCATTTCCGTGTAGTGCTTCTTGACCACGTCTTCCATCCGGATGGCCACGGGCACCAGGTACCGGCCCTTGGTCTGCACGCCGGAGATGGTCAGGATCTTGGTGAGGACGCCGTTCTTGTAGAGTTCGATGCGGCGGGGCACGTAATCCTTCCTGTTCACTTCCATGACCAGTTTTTCGTATTCCCGGTCGGAAGAGGGTTTCTTTTTCAGGAGCAGGGTCCAGGCCTCGCCGGTTTCGGACTGGATATCGGCCGAGTAGTCGTCGCGGTACTCGTAGGAGCCCATCTCGTTATAGGAGAAGTCCGTGCCCTGGAAACTCTGGTTCTTGATGTTGCCCGAGATCATGCGGATCTTGTTCTGGGCGGGCAGATAAAGATGCATGGAGTTGGCCCCGGTGGAGAGCAGGCCGATGCCCTTGATGCCGGCCGGGGAGAGGAACTTGATCACCCGCTGGTCCTCCCCGGCGATCCAGATCTGCAGGGTGCGGCTTTCCCGGCGCCCGCCGTCCGTGTCGGCCAGGGTCATGACCGCGGTGGCCTCGTAATCCTTGGGTCCGGTGAGCGCGGTCTCCACCTTGGCCAGGATGTCCGCGCCCGTGTCCGCAAACAGGCCGGTGGCGGCGGCCAGCAGGACCAGCGCGCTTACGCCTCGTCGTAATGATTTCATAGTCAGTACCTCCTTACAGGTTGTCGGCGGGAAGCGTGTCCCGCGGTTTTTCTTTTGAGGGAACGGACTCGTTCCGCGTACGCGGGGCGGCCGCTTTCTTTTTTATCGCTCCGGTCACGACCAGCACGGCCGGCAGAAGGGTCATGGCCCCCAGGCTGCTGGTGAGCATGGTGACGGACAGGAGAATTCCCGCGATCCGGAACGGAATGACGTTGGAAAGGCAGAGCACGGCAAAGCCCGCGCCCACGGACAGGGCGTTGAAGACGATGGCCCGGCCCGTGGTGGAGAGGGTGGCGGCGTAGGCGGTGCGGATGTCTCCGGCGCGCCGCTCCACCTCCTTGGAGAAACGGCTGATGAAGTGGATGGAATAGTCGATGCCCGTGCCGATGGCCACGCTGGCGATGAGCGCGCCCACGAAATCGAGCGGGATATTGAAGATGCCCATGATGCCGAAGTTGATGAGGATGGTGGTGGTCACGGCCGCCAGGGAGATGATACCGCGCTTCATCGACCGGAATGTGATCCAGTTAAGAATGAAGACCGCGGCCAGGGCCAGGGCGATGCTCGAGATCTGGTTGGAGAGGATGCTGCGCTGGATGCCTTTCATCATAACCGCATTGCCGGTCAGCTCCACGTCTGAAACGGGCGTGATGCGCACGATGCTATTCGTCTCCGCGGCGGGCACCGGAATGGTTTCCCAGAGGAGCGGGGCCACGGCGTAGTTGAGCGAAACGCGGTTGACGTTCGCCAGACCCGGGAACTGTTCCTTCAAGGTGTCGGTAAGCAGGACGGCGGTCCGGCGCCGGGCGCCGTCCTTGACCAACAGGGAGAGGCTGCGCGCCAGGTCTTCCTCGTCCAGGGGATCGTACTCGTCACTCTTGCCCAGAACGGACGGCAGCACGGTCATAATCCGTTCGGGAGTCAGGGAGTCGAGGCCGGAGAGCGCTTTGACCAGGGCCGCGGCCTGAGCCCGGTCCAGCGGGATCTCGGATTCGTCGCCCGTGACGTAAGCGGTGACGGCGGCCGGATCCAAGGCGGCGGAAGAGGCGGCCTGGCGTTCCTGCAGCAGGGCCACGGCGGCCCGCACCCGTTCCCGGTCCGCGGCCAGACCCTCATGGGTGAGCAGGTTGCGCACCGTCATGGAGGAGAGGTCGGCCGCGTACCGGTTGCCCGGGTTGTTGGCCATGACGTGAATCTCCCGGCCGTAGTCCGCCAGATAGGAATTGAGGGAGGTGAAGAGCTTGTTGACGAACGTGTCGTCCAGGCTGGGAAGGAGCACGGAGAGCAGGGCCTCCTGCTTGTCCGCGGTGACCATACCGGACAGGTTCGGCTGGCCGTCGATGAAAAACCAGAGGTTCTGCACCTCGGCCTTGGTCTCCGGGATGGTGGCCGCCCCGGTCATCGCATTGTTAAGTTCCGCCACCGCGTCGCCGGGCCCG
The DNA here is from genome assembly GCA_964419695.1 of uncultured Spirochaetaceae bacterium. Taxonomy (GTDB): domain Bacteria; phylum Spirochaetota; class Spirochaetia; order SZUA-6; family RPPD01; genus JAFGSW01. Next base: position 3,473 of record CAYQRT010000203.1, read on the forward strand.
TTGGGGTCCGAGAGCCCGCCGAATGAGCGGATGCGTTCCTCGATCATGAGGGAGAGCTTGAGCACGTCGGGATTCTGGATGTCGCCCTTCAGGTAGATATTGAGGGGGTTGAATCCGCCGAAGTGCTCGTTGATGAAGCGGCTGGCCGTGCGCGGTTCGGAGTCTTCGTTGAAGTAGCCCAGCATGTCCACCTTGGTGGAAAGTCGGGTGCTCCAGACGAAGATACCGGCGGTGACCGCCGCGAAGCCGATGATGACCAGCCACGGTTTGGCGCCGAAGATCCCGGCTATACGCCGGGCCAGGCGTCCCGGTTCGTGCAGGCTGGAGTCCGAGGACTCCGGTGTCCGGGCGGCCAGGCCCCGTTTGACCGGCAGGTGCAGGAGCACGGAGGGGATGAAAAGCAGCGCGATGACCACGGCGAAAGCCACGCCCACGGCCGTGTAGATGCCGAAGGTCTTGATGAGTTTTACGTCCGAGATGACGTTGGAGAGAAACCCGACCATGGTGGTCAACCCGGCCATAAGCACCGGCAGGGCCACTTCCCGCAGGGTGGCGGCCACGATCTCTTTCCGGTCCAGCAGCCGGCGGGCGTTTTCATAGTAGGCATTGATCACGTGGATGCCGTAGGCCGAGCCCACGGCGATGAGGATGACCGGCACCCCCGAGCTCAACACGTTGAGGGCCGTGCCCGCCAGGGCCATAACGCCCATCATCAGGCCGGTGGAGAAGAGTACGGTGGCCAGCGGCAGGGCCACCCCGCGCAGGGTACGGAAGGAGAGGAAAAGAATCCCCAGCACCAGCACGGTGACAATCGGAACAAGCAGGATGAGATCCTGGAGCACGATCTGGGCGATGGAGTTGAGGAGGAAGGGACTGCCTGAGTAATAGAGGGAGGCGTTGTCGGGGAAGATCCGCTGCGCCGCTTCCCTGACGCGGAAGGCCACCTTCTCCACCTTGAGTTTTATTTGCGGTTTTACCACCACCAGGGCCACCTTGCCGTCGCGGGACACGATGGTGCCGGAATAGTTCTTCTTGGACAGCACCCGGTCCCTGATCATTACCAGCGCGGCCGGGTCGGAGGGCACGGGGTAGCGGATCAGCTTCTCCACCCGGATGCCGCCCGGAACGGCGGTGACGTCCTCCACATTGGCCAGGGAGGTCACGGCCTCCACGATCAGTTCACTTTTATCGTTTTTGAGTTGGGAGAGTTCGTCGGTCAGGCTTTTCAGCCGGTTCAGGTTCCGTTCGGTAAAGACGTCGCCGCAGTCGATCGCCACCAGGAGCGGCGTGTTGCTGCCGAACCGGTCGTTGATGTAGTAGGGCATGCGTCCCAGGTCGGAATCGCGGTCCACCCAGCCGGTCATGTCGTTTTCGAATTGCAGGGTGAAGATGAGGAGTGAGAAGCCGACCACCAGGGCGATGGTGCCGATGATGATCCAGAGGCTCCCCTTCTGGATGAATGCAATGAACAGGTCCGCGATTTTTTTCACCGTCGTGTCTCCTTTGTGCTTGGCCGGGAGGGGATGATAAGCATTTCAGCCATGTCCGTCACCCGTTCAATATAGGCGCGCTTCAACTTGGCGGCCTCCGCTTCGTTTTCGCATCCGAACCAGCCGAGGATGAGAATGAAATTGATAATGAGATTGATGAACATCATTTTCTCGAGCGGCGCCACTTTGATCGCCCGGGGAAAGGCCGCCCGAAGGTCCGCTTCGGTTCGCTCCCAGAGGGGATCGATGAACTTCACTATGTCGATCTTGCTCTTGGGATGCGACATGAGCGTTTCCCGCAGCAGAATTTTGATGATGTCCGCATTGCGTGACATATAGTCCACCGCCAGAGAAACGAGCTCACGGATGATGCCTCTCACGGTTTTGTCGGCGCCGGAACGCACCGCCTTGAAGAACGTCTCAAATTCGGCCACGTGTTTTTGGATGATATGGGCGAGCAGGTCTTCCTTGTTGGTAAAGTAATAGTAGATGATGGATTTATTGATCGCGGCTTCCTTGGCGATTTCGTCGATGGACACGCCCGCGAAACCGCGTTGAGCGAACAGCTGTTCCGAGGTCGCCAGGATTTTTGCCTTGTTGTCGGGTTTCTCTTTGTCCATGCCCGCCCTCCAAAAATTGAATGAACGTTCAGTATGAATGAATACTCATTCTATTAATAATACATTGCGGCGGCATTTTCAATAAAAAAGAAAATATTTTTTAAGCTCGGGAGAAACGCCGTCATCATCCGCCTGGGACACAAAACCGATCCGGCGGCGTACGTTCTCCGAACCGACTTGCCCGGTCCTCCGGGCTGGGATATGATTGTGGTTGAACGGGCGGCGGCCATGGTGCCTGGACGCCTGGAGGAGGAACCGTGGCCTTTCCCAAATTAATGACCATCGCCCATGCGGGGGGAGAATACCTGTCCCTGAATTTATCCGGTCTGGGCGACCGGGAGGATGAGGTGGA
>CAYQRT010000204.1:0-5845 GCA_964419695.1 uncultured Spirochaetaceae bacterium
GTCTCTTGCTCCACGGTCACCTCAATATCCGTTGATGCCATGGCCTCGAATATAGACCCTATACATCCGCAAAGACCGGAGAGGTCGGGAGCGCCACCGTTTTCGCCTTGGCTCCGGCTTTTCTTTTCCTTTTCCTTCTTCTCTTCCTGTTCCTTCCTGATCCGTTCCTTGTATTCGTCGATTGTTTCCGCCGGGGCGCGGAATACGGTCACGGTGGTGAAGGCCAGAACAAGGCAGAGAAACATATATGCTGTTCGGGAAGGCATGGCCGGTCCCCTTTCTACAATTTTACGGCTGTCGGTTGAATTATAGCATCAACCACGGAGAAAAACCTGATTGGTATGGAACGTTCATTACCATAGGGGAACCACCGTCTCCGGCGGGGTCGATTATTTCCCATCTTCCTGCAACTTTTTCTTGAGTTTTTCCAACTCCAGTTCAGCATCTATTTCCTTGATTTTTGTGGATACGGTGTCGGGGGGGCCGGTGACGGCCTCCAGCTGGGCGAGGAGCGCCTCGGGATCCAGGGAGAGTTCCGGTTTGGCGCGCAGGCGCTGGAGTTCGTCCTTCATGAAATCCACCTTGCGTCTCAATTCCGCCTCTTCGGCCTTGAGTTGGGTGAGCTTACCGTCGATCTCGTTTACCTTCATCTCCGCCTGGGTGGCCAGAAGCTCCTCGTTCTTGCTGCGCGCCAATCCCACACGCCCCTGCCAGAGGGCCTTTTCCTGTTCGGCTTGAAATCGCGCCTGCTCGGTTTCCTTGAGCGTGGTAATGAAGGCCAGCACGTATTCCTTGGCCGACTGCTTGTCCATGCCGCCCAGGTCCGTATCGAGCTTTCCCTGGTTGCCGTCCTGCATCCGGTCGAAAAAATCCTTGTCATTACTGTCGTTGTCCGACATCGGGACCTCCTTGCGGCCCGCGGGAAGCGGCGCGCCGTCATGGTCACATTCTAGGAGAGAAGGAAAAAATTTGCAAGCCGCACGGCCGGCGGCGTGATTGGCGATCTTATGACCGGTTCCAGCCGGTTGGGCTTACTGTTATGAAGAAAACCGTTTACTGCGGTTCCGCCCGGACATAGACACAGGCCAGGCCGGCCTGGACCACCCGTGAGAGGAATCCGATATCGAGCGTGTCCAGCGTGTCCCGCGGGGTGTGATAGTGCTGGTTGCGGTCCGCGGTGGTGCAGAACAGGCCGTGCACCCCGCGGTCCCAGAACGGCTCATTGTCGCTGCGCGTGGCGTTGTCCAGAAGCGGCGCCTGGGCGTAATCTCCCGGCAGGGTGGCGGCGTAAAAACGCAGGGCGGGGACGAACAGCCGGGCGTCGCGCGCGAACTCGGCCACGCTTTCGGCCGCCCATTCCGGGGCGAAGACCGCGATGTAGTTCCCCGCCTGCTGGCGGGCCACCGGGCAGAGGCTGTCGGGTCCCGCCTGCGTATACCCGATCATGTCGTAATTGACGAAAAAATCGGGTAGGACGGCCGGAGTGAGACTGGCGGCGTAGGCGGTGGAACCGAGCCGGCCCTGTTCCTCGTGATCGAAGAGGATAAACCGGATGGTGCGCCTAAACTGCCGGCCCGAGGCCTCCAGTACCCGGGCCGTCTCAATGACGCCCGCCATGCCGGAGGCATTGTCGTCCATGGCCGGCGCGTATACCCAGTCCCAGTGAGCCTGGACGAATACGGGCCGCGTCAGTGGTTCGGTGCCGGGCAGTTCCGCTACGATGTTTTGGTGACCGTCCAGGGTGTCGACCACGGCCAGGTAGCCGGCCGCGCTGAACAAAGCCACGGCCTGGTCGCGGCAGGCGGTACGGGTGGAACGTGAGTCATTAATGTCGACCAACAATTGTTCGATTGACGTCGTATCCACGGCGGCTACCACAGCCGTAATATCCGCCCGGGTGGCGGCGTCCAGTTCCCGTAGGGTAAAGGTCAGGGGGCAGGCAGTGGGCGTCAGCAAAAGGAAACCTGCCAGGACAATGGCGCCCAGCCGGGCTTTCCACGAGTTGTTAATTTTCCAGGTTCGGTCAGGCGTGCGCATCCGGCTATCCTCCCAGATTGAGAATGATTTCGATGGCGTCGAGGCTGAAAAGGGGCGCCGCCATCCAGGCGCCGGCTTCCGCGCCCAGGCCCAGACGAAGGAGGGACATATCCAGCCGCCCCCAGGAGAAATGAAGCGGGGCCACCACCAGTAATCCCGTCACCGCCCAATAAGGCCCGTACACACCGCCTGTGGGAACGGGATCGTCCTGGGTATATCCGGTCATTTTGCTTTCATAGGAAACCCCGAGCGCGATCCCGGCTTCAAGGGACCAACACCCGCCCTGAAAAAGCGGCGTGAGCACGGCGGCCTGGAAGGAATAGTCGCTCCCGATCAATCCCCTGGCCGACGCCGACACCTCTATAAACAGCCGGCGCCACGGCCGCCACAGGAATCGGGCCGTGCCCCCCAGCGAGAGGCCCGTCAGCCGTCCCAGGGACAGACCGGCCGAGAGTCCGGCACTCACCGCGAACCGGGGCGGGTTCGGAGAAAGGGGAGCCGGCATATCTTCCTCTCCGGCGGCCGGCGGCAGGACTATCAGGCTGAGACTGACGGCGAAAAGCATGGTACGTATCATGGTCGTATCTTCTTGCCGCCATAATAGCACTGAAAAACGGGCTGGTCCAACCGGGAAAGCTGCGGCGCACTTGACTCTGATAATCCATACGACATACTTTTGATCATGGAACAGAATCCGCTTCGCTTCGGTCTGGAAGCCCAGGAGGAAGCGCCTCCCTTTACGGTGGTCATCTTCGGCGCCACCGGCAACCTCACCCGCACCCGCCTCATCCCCGCGCTGTGGTCGCTTTTCACCCGCGGGTATTTCACCCGCTTTCGCGTCATCGGATTCGCCCGGCGGCCCTGGACGGACGATTATTTCCGCGAGGTGGCGGACGGCGTCCTCAAGGAGGACGGCGCCGGAGAGCGGAAAAAAGAATTTCTGTCCCGCCTTTCCTACGTGGCCGCCGGCTTCGACGACCGGTCCGGGTACGAAAAACTGGCCCGCCTGCTGGACCACGAACCGCTTGTCGTCTATTATCTGTCCACGCCGCCGGAAGCCTATCCGGTGATCATCGAGCAACTGGGCCGGGACCTGGGGAACCGGGCCGCGGCGCGGATCATCGTGGAAAAACCCTTCGGACGCGACCTGGATTCGGCCCGGGCTTTGAACGCCCTGCTGCTCCGCTTCTTTACCGAATCGCAGATCTACCGCATTGACCATTACCTGGGCAAGGAAACCGTGCAGAACCTGATGGTCCTGCGCTTTGGCAACGGCATCTTCGAGCCCATTTGGAACAACCGCTACATTCACCACGTCCAGATCACCATGGCCGAAACGGGGGGCGTGGAGGGGCGGGGCAACTATTACGAACAAGCGGGCGCGATACGCGATATCTTCCAGAACCACCTCCTGCAGCTGCTCTCACTGGCGGCCATGGAGCCGCCCTCCAGCCTGCAGGCCGAGGCGGTACGCAATGAGAAGGTGAAGGCCCTGCGTTCCATCAGACCCGTGGAGGGTGAGGCCGCCCGCACCGAGGTGGTGCGCGGGCAGTACGCGGCCGGCGTGGTGGCCGGGGCGTCCGTGCCCGGTTACCGGGAGGAAGAGCATGTGGCTTCCGATTCGCCGGTGGAGACCTACGCCGCGGTCAGGCTCTTCCTGGACACCTGGCGCTGGTCGGGGGTGCCCTTTTTTCTGCGCGTGGGCAAACGGCTTTCCCGGCGCCTGACCGAGATAGCCGTGCAGTTCAAGCGGCCGCCGCTCGACCTCTTTGGCGGATTTTCCTCACCCACGCAGCCCAATGTCCTGGTCTGGCGCATCCAACCGGACGAGGGCATGCGCTTCACCTTCAACTCCAAAATCCCCGGATTCGAGCCGCGTCTTCAGCCGGTGCAGATGCGATTCACCTACGGCAGCACCTTCGGGGAGGAGTCGCCGGACGCCTACGAGCGACTGCTCCTGGACGTGCTGCACGGAGACTCCACGCTCTTCACGCGTAATGATGAAATTGAGGCGGCCTGGGACCTTACCACCCGTCTGCGCAGCGCGGCGGTCGAGCATGGTACCGATCTGCTCTACCCCTATACGTCCGGTTCGGCCGGTCCGGCCGAGGCGCGCCGGTTGACCGCTCCCTACCGGGCGGAATGGAGGCGGCTGTGAGCGACGTGTTCGACCCGGCCGCCATCGAGCGGCGGATCGACCTTATGATGAAGGCCTCCGGCGGTGCGACCAAACGGGCCAGTCTTCTTACCCTGGTGATCATCCATCCTCGGGAATTGCAGGCCGAGGTGGCCGCCCGGCTGGATTACGTGTTCGGCAAGCGGCCGCTGCGCGTTATCCGCATCGAAACCGGGGGCCGCGGCCCCACTTCCGTGGACGTGACCGCCCGCTGCCTGCCCCATTCGACCGGGGAGGAAGTCTGCTTTCAGGAGGTCGTGCTGTATTCCGGGCCGGACGGCCGCGGTTTGGACCCGGCCCTCTGGGAGCCGCTGGTTATCCGTGATCTGCCCGCGGTGCTTTTTTCACCCCAGGGACCCGGGACGCTGGAGGACCTGCTGGGACGCATGGATTTTCTTCCGGATAAATGTTTGGTACACTCGGCCGCCGACCGGCCGGCGGATACGCTCGTTTCACTTTCCCGGCTGGCTTCGCTGGCGGAGAAGGGAATGGTCGTGGCCGACCTGGCCTGGCGGGCCCTCACCGGCGTTCGACTTTTAACCGCGCGGCTCTTTGACCCGGAGGAGACGCGCCGTCTGTTGCGGGAGACGGTGCACATCGGCATGATCGGGCTGGAGGCGCGGGACGCGCTCTACCTCGGTCTCTGGCTCGCCTCCCGGTTGGGTTGGAAAGACGGGGTGCTCCGGGATAACATAATGACCTTTTCCGTTCCCCACCGCGGCGAAGCCGTGCTGACGTGGCGGGCGGCGGTCGGGGATGCGTTTTCGCTGGAATTTGAAGCCGCCGGCGGCCGGGCTTCCCTGAAGCGCGTCGCCCCCGCCACCGCGCTGCTGTCAACGGAGGGGCGCGAATCCCGGGAGCCCTGGGCGATGGCCGGCTGTGACCGCTGCCTGTTGGAAGAGCTGGACAATCTGGCGCCGGATCGCGCGTTCCTGGACGTCCTGAACGCGGCCCGGGTCGTGCGTACGGGGTCAGCCTAAGGTGCGGCCGACGGTTTTTAACAACCGGGAGGCGTTTGTCGCGGGAGCGGCGGACGCGATGATGCAATTGATCGGATCGTCACTGAGCGAAAAGGGATCGTGCTCCCTGGTTCTGTCCGGCGGCTCCACGCCGAGGGATGTGTACCGGAAACTGGGGGAATTGCTTTCCGCCGCGCGGGTGGATCCGAAAGGACTCTTCTTTTTTCTGGGGGACGAACGCCACGTCCCGGCCGGCGATCCCGAACGCAACGCGACCATGGTGGAGGAGTCCCTCTTCCGCACTTTCCCACCCGTACGCGCCAATGTCCGTTTCTGGGGGGCGCCGCCCGCCACACCGGCGGAGTGTGCCGCCGGGTACGACGACATGCTTACGGATTTCTTTACCGCCCGGCGGCGGCTTCCGGACATCGTCCTGCTGGGTCTGGGCGCGGACGGGCATACCGCCTCCCTTTTCCCCGGCGGCGAGACCGTGGATGAACGCGCCCGGCAACATCCCCTCACGCCCGGTGAATCCAGGTCTGCCCTGGCGGTCTGGGTTCCTGCAAAAAACGTCTGGCGGCTGAGCCTGTCCGCGCGATTTCTGAGTAGTGGTCGGACGATTGTTTTTTTGGCCGGCGGGCCGGACAAGGGAGTAGCAATCGGGAAACTTCTT
>CAYQRT010000205.1:0-5809 GCA_964419695.1 uncultured Spirochaetaceae bacterium
CATGCGGCGCCAGTTTATTCTGCATGAACCCGTTTTCGCGCATGATTAATATGTCGGCATTGGCGGCTGGGGCTGCGGATTCACATAAAATAAGGCTTGTCGGCGGGGAGACAGGCAGATGGCAGGAGGTGACTCCAAGCGCAAACGGAATGAGGAGGGATAAAAGTAATGAATACGCTTTAGAATTAATATATCCCGTCATAAGCATACGATATTGTAGAGAATCACGCTCCTCGCGGAGCCTAATAGTAAATCAATATATACTAAACGCATCGTGGATTCAATTTTTGCCCAAAAAATTATTGCTGTACTGTATTTTGGAAAGTGGATTTTTTTAATGTACACGCAAACCCTGGATGTACCGGCTCTTCTCGGCATCAATTTCATGTTTTCCGATAATTTTGGCTTGAAAGTGCGCGGGAAGCTGTTTCTGTTTTCCCATAACGTTCAATCAGCCTTCCTGGTGGAGGCCAGCGCCGGACTGGTCTTTGCCTTCTAGCGCAGAAGCCGTTTCCCTCGCTGGCCCGGGGGATGTCAGTTCCTCACGGGAAAAATATACGTAAAACCATCCCTCATCACGATGATAAACTCAAATTTCTGGTAGTGAATCCGGAAATCGCCGTATTGGTGTGGTCCATTTTCTTGTGTCCCCAGGCTCTCCGTAAAGAAATCACCGGCGTGGAAAAAGTAGGGCGGTCTGAACTCCGGTCCCACCTCCAAAAGCGGAAAATTTACCTTCTGTTCCAGAGCGATACGATCCTTCTCCTCGCCCTCGATCCAAAAATAACCGAAGACCGGCCGGGAGAGACGGGAGAGCACGAAACGGATAGCGGAAGCGTTGGCCAGATAAAAGCAGAAATCGATAAAGGAACGAATATGGGATAATCGCTCCCATTCCCTAACCGCTTCCAGATGCCGGAGGTTGTTCACGCCCAGATGGATGGTCAGTCCCTGGTTTTTCCGGATAAACGCGTCCAGTCCGCTGTAATATTCGCGTTCGTCCCCCCGCATCACCGGGTGCAGGGGAATGAAAACGGCGTCGGCCTGCCGCGCGAGCGTATGCTCGTTCAGCGGACCACCGGAGTAAAAGGGAATGAGTCCCTGCGGCGGCGTACCCGGAGGATTGAGGTTGGCGCGGTTACTCAGGAAAAAACGTAATCCTTCGATTTCAGCACAGGCCGGCGGACAGGCGGACCGGTTCGCCTGGTGAATGGCGGCGCAGGTACCGTTGATGGCCGCAGTCTCCGCCGCCGCCACATGTTCCGTGAAGGCGTCAAGGATCTTTTTCCACTGCCGATTCCCGATACCTGATTCGGAATCAGGACCTGCCACGACTAATTCAGCCAACGTGGGATAATAATAAGGTATTTCCATCCTGGCTATGGCTTGAGAGAAACGATGTTTCGTGTCCGCCGCGCACTCCTGTTTATCACATGTGCAGGGATGGACAAATACGGGGATGCCGTTGTCCATGGCCTCGAAGCTGACCTGCCGGGGTGGTTGTTTTTCTATCACGATCCGAAGCGGCAGGCTGCGGCCGTAAGGCCGGAATTTTTTATGACGGATTCCCGGTAATTCCTGATCCCGGGAGTAGACCTTGGTAATCTCTGCGCCAATAGCGGGGATTTTTCCACTGGCCACGGTACCCAGCTCGCCCCGCTCCGCCCGACGGACCGGTACGCCGCCCACGGACATTTTCCTCACCGGTAATTTGAACGGGACCCGTTCTCGCTCATTCAAAAACACCTGCAAAACGTCACCCACTGCGATCGGGACATTGGCGGTGAAAGAAAATGATCCGGTGTCGATACGTTCCACCCGGCCCACCGGAAACCCGACGCTGCGTTCGTAGCGTGAGGTGATGATCCGTTCGTCAGCGTCGCCGAACAGGCGGCCCGGGGTGCGTTCCCGCGAGAAGACGATCCCGCTTTGGGCCAAAAGATCAGCGTATTCCGGTTCGTCTTCGGGCCGGTTATGATCGAGGATGAACCGGTATAAGCGCACGGTGTGATAGACGTAGGAGACGGGTTTGAGGCGTCCCTCGATTTTCAGGCTGTCGACACCGGCCGCGGCCAGGCGCTTCACCGCCGGGCCCGTGCAGAGGTCCCGGCAGGAGAGGAGACAACTCTCCCCGTTTAAGTGGGCGAACCGGAGGCGACAGACCTGGGCGCAGGCGCCGCGGTTGCCCGAACCTCCTCCCATGAGCCCGGAAGCCAAACAGAGTCCCGAATAAGAATAGCAGAGGGCACCGTGGATGAAGACCTCGAACTCCATGTCGGGGAATTGGTTTCTCAAACAGACGACTGACGCGAAAGGTATTTCCCTCGGCAAGACGATGCGCCGAATGCCGAGTCGGGCCGCTTCCCTGATACCTGACGCGGTACCCACTGCCATCTGGGTGGAGGCGTGCACGGGCAATGAGGGAAAATGTTCTCTGACCACGGTGAGCACACCCATATCCTGCACAATGACGCCGTCCACGCCGAGGTGCGCACAGGCCGCCAGGTCTTCCACCAGGTGGTCAATTTCGTCCTCTCTGACCACGGTATTGAGAGCCACGTATACTTTTCCGTTCCGCGCCAGGGAGAGCGTCTTGAGCTTGGCCAACTCCTGAAGGCTGAAATTCTGGGCGGAGCCGCGGGCGGAAAAGCGGTGCAGCCCCACGTAGACGGCGTCCGCTCCGGCCTCCCATGCGTAATAGGCGGCCATGAAGTTTCCGGCGGGCGCCAGGAGTTCCGGTTTAGCTGCGGCCATAATGGGTCACTATAGCCAATGACGGGCCGCCTCTCAAGAAGGGGAAGTGCGCCGGAATCTTGCAAAAAAAGAGAAAGTTGATCATACTCGATATCAACCCCAGGTGAAAAAGGATGTCGTGTGCCGGTACAAAATAATTTAGTCACTGTCATGGAACTGCTGCTCCCGCCGGTGAATTCCGGCTTGCTGCTGGCCGGGCTGTTGCTCTTTACCTATCTGGCCGTCCAGTACAAGTCCAAGCTGTATTTTGCGATCGCCTGCCTCGGCTTGACGGCCTTCGCCTTTGTGGCCTCTGATACGGTCAACACCCTCTGGGGCGATTGGCAGGGGAATATAGCGGTCGGCGTGCAGGCCCATCGTTTGACCCAGCTGGTGGGAGTCTATTTTCTGTTTTCATTGCCCTTTTTGCTGGTGCACCTGCTGAAATTAAATAAAGCGTGGCAACGGGTCAATTTCATCATCGCCATAAGTGGATTGGGTGTGGCCCTGGCCTTCACGGTGATCGCCTACGCGTTCCCGCACCTCTTCATCTCGATGGTTCCCCAGCCCTACAGCGAAATCGCCGGAAAGATCACCTACCGGTGGGGAAGGGAGGGGGTCCTTTACCAGGCGCGGGACGTTCTGATCGGATTGGTGGTGGTGTACAGCCTGATCTGCGTAATCACCGATCTCATCATGTACCGGCGCAAGGACCTGCTTCCCGTATTCTTCGGGTTGGTGGTCGCCATCGGCAGTGCGGTCTTTGACATGGCGGCCGTGTGGCGCGGCGTCAAATACTTCGGGTTGTTTCCCAATGATAATTTCACCCGCTTCGCCGTGGGCCTGACGATTCTGCTTCTGTCCTGCATGGCGGGGGTGGTCAGGGAATTCATCCGCCTCTCCAAGGAAGTGCATAAGGCCCATGAGCGGATCAAGCTTTCCGAACGAAAAAACCGGATTCTGGCCCAGGGAACCAAAGACTGCATCCTCTCTCTCAACGACGATTACTCTTTCCTGAATGCCAACCAGCAGGCATTGACTCAGCTGCACCTGAACAGGGAGACCCTGGAGAAGACCAGTTTCTTTGACCTGGTGTCTTCGGAATCGGGGAGTGCCCCGTTTCTGATCAATTTCATCAAGGAGAAACTGGACGACCTCAAGCGGACCAAGAAGTCGGTCGCCATGAAACTCCGGTTCAAATGCTTCCTTCCCACGGAAACCAGAAGCTACAATGTTACCTTCGCGTATGTGGAAACGGAGGAGGGGAACGAGATCATCTGCACCGCCTCACTGCCCCAGGAAGAGACCTACCTCAAGTACGTCCAGGCGGAGAGCGGCAAGTTCGTCATTGACAACTATCTCTTGACCGTGGAGGAGGTAAGCAACCGGCTGGTTTCCTCCCTCGCCAAATTCACGCACGCGGACGGGGTCAAGCAGGTGCAGTTCGGTTTGAGGGAGATGCTTATCAACGCCCTGGAACACGGCAATCTCAATATACAAAGTGAAGAGAAAAATCAGGCCTTGATGGAAAATCGGTATTTTCAATTTCTAAGCGGCCGGCAGAGCCATCCCGAATACCGGGACAAGAAAATCATTGTGGAATATTCGGTGTCGCCGGCCAAGGCGGTCTACCGGATTACCGACCAGGGCAACGGGTTCGACTGCCGGACGTTCCTCAAGGAACTGCAGGCGGTCAGGGAGAATATCAACTTGCAGGGACGGGGAATCATGATGGCCCTCAAATCTTTCGACAAGATCAGCTACAATGAAAAAGGCAATTGCGTCACTCTGGTCAAGAATTTCGGATAGCCATACAGGGATTTTGTTGTATCCCAAAATTAATAGTTATCGGTCTCACCAGCGGTCGTTCCTCCGAAACGTCCGTCGCCTCCGCCTCGGTTTCCCGGGGAGGAAAGGCGCTTCTAGTTGCGCCCTTCGATCAGCTCATGATAGCCATTGTTATACTGGCATTCCGCCCGACCCTGGAATATACTAGTAGTGAGGTTTGACATTGTGTTGATCATAAAGTCCTTGGTAAGAATAGCATGTTTCCTGGCGTTGACCGTTATATCAGCCGGCGCCCTTGACATACAGGGCGGGAAACTCAAATTGGTATTGTATGAAAAAACCGGGCGATTTAATATCTTCCACCGTTTTGGAGAAGGCGTTGAGAGCACCCTCCCGTTTCTTTCGGAACGTAATGTTGACAGCTCGTTCGTTACCCTGGTGGTAGGCCGGAGGGTATACATCCTCGGCACCAGTCCGGGGTTCTCCTTGAGGACGGAAGAGCTTCCCCTGGGCGCTCGGTTCGTCTGGACCTCGCCCCAGGTGGAGGTAACCGAGAGTTTTTCCTTTGTGTCCGAAAGCGGCATTGAAATCGTTCTTTCGGCCAAAAATCTCACGCGTGAGGACCAGCTTCTCGGCGCCGGGTATTTTTTCGATACGTATGCCGGGGAGAAGACCAGAGCGCCGTTTCTGATTGACAACCGGAACGTCGTGGCCAGGGAAACCGTGGCCGACGCCCGTACGCCCGTGACCTGGTGGTTCTCGGGACACCCGGCCGTCGGGCGGGATGCGTGGGAGGGTTTTCGCGTCTTGGCTGACGGCCGGTCCGCCACCGCGCCGGACAGGATCATCTTCGCCGATTGGCAGCGGGTGTATGATCGAATCTGGGACCTGATGCGGATCGGAGGCCGGGAGTTTTCCGCGCAGGACACGCCCCTGACCGATTCCGCCGTGTACGCGAATTACGATCCCCTGATCATCCGCGCCGGCCAAACCAGAAAGGTGTCCGTGCGCATTGAAGGAGTCCTGCTGCCCGCGCCCGATACCGAAACCGGAGGTGACAACGATGATGCGACGCTTACGGTGGAAAAAATGTCTATTCTCAACAATCTCCTGGAGGAGGTCAACCGCAAGATCAAGGCGGGTGAGGAGTTTTCTCCCGACGATTATTCCCGGATCATCACCCTGCTGGAGGAAATCAGCAAGAATCCGGAGAAAGAATACCGGGACGTGGTGGTCAAGGTGAACATCCTGAACAATCTTTTGGACGTCATCGACGCCATGATCGACA
>CAYQRT010000206.1:0-5799 GCA_964419695.1 uncultured Spirochaetaceae bacterium
CCCCGCATCCCGCGCGGAACGCAGGGACCTGACCCTGGAAAAGAAGATGGCCGCGGCCCGCCGGGCGGTGAGCATGGGCCGCGCCCTGCGCTCGCTCTACAACATCAAGAACCGCCAGCCCCTGCGCGCCCTGCACCTGGTGACCAAGGACAAGGAGGAGCTCGGCATTCTCAGGGAGATGGAGGACCTCATCCGCGAGGAACTCAACGTCAAAATCATTTCCTTCCAGGAGAACGAGGAGGAGCTTGTCTCCTACCAGGTCAAGGCCAACTTCAAGGTGCTGGGCAAGAGCCTGGGCAAGGACATGAAGGAAGCGGCCGCGCGGATCGAAAAACTTTCCGGCGCCGACGCGGCCGCGCTGGTGGCCGGTAAAAAAGTATCCGTCACCGTGGCCGGAAAGAAGATAGACCTGGACGCGGCAAGCGTGATCATCCAGCGCCAGGAGAAGGAAAACCTGAAAGTGGCCAACGAAGGCAGCCTGACCGTGGCCATCGACCCCACCCTCACCCCGGAACTGGTGGAGGAAGGGCTGGTCCGCGATCTCATCCGCGGCGTGCAGAACCTGCGCAAAACCAGGGACCTGGACGTTACCGACCGCATCACGCTCAAGCTCCACGGCCCGGACGCGGTCAAAAACGCGGTGGAACATTTCGAGGCCCTGCTCAAGGAAGAGACCCTCACCGTCTCCTGGCAATGGGAAAAGACGGCCGGCCAGGAAAAGCTGGAATGCGGGGACGTGACGGCCCTGTGTTCGCTGGAAAGGCAATCATGAGTCTCCGGAGCGCATTGACAGCCGCCATTGCCGCCGTGATCCTTATCGGGGCCGCCGCGGGCTGCGCCACCATCCCCCGCGACAAGTCCGCCGCGGACTGGCTGCACGTGCTGCCCGCGGGCAGCACCTACTACCTGTGCCTGAACACGGGGCGCACCCGGGAGCTGGCCCGGTCCGCGCTCAAGAAAACGCCGTACTACAGCGACGACGTGGGCCAGCTTTTGAATTTCACCGACCAGGTGTACTGCGGCATCAAGACAGGCGCCGGCAAACCGTCGTTCTCCCTGGTCATGCTGGGAGGGTATCCCACCATGCTCAAGTCGATTCTGGATAGAAGCGACGAGTGGGAGGAGATTAAGGGCGAATATCCCTACTGGCGGCACAAAAAGTTCGGCCTCCAGGCCGCCCTGCCCGAGGAATACATGGTCCTGATCGCGCAGGACAACGTGGAGGGACTCATTGCCTCCGAGCGGGCGGGCGGGGCGTTCGACCTCTCCCGCGACGCGCAGGAGCAGATCCGCCAAAACGACATCACTATTCTTTTCCCCCTGGGCCTGGATGATATCGTCTCCGGTGAATCGGGCGTCGCCCTTCCCCGCCGGATCTTTGAGGAAATCTGGATCGGCGCCCGCCTGCGGGGCGGCGCCTACCACTTTTCCGGCGTCTTTCGCGTGGGCCCGGACGTGGACCCGGCTTCGTTCAAAAAGCTGCTTCAATTTTTCTTCCTGGCCCTCCTGCGGCGGAACGAGGTGGCGGACGCGGGCAAGCGTCTGGCCGACATGACGTTCTCCGTGGAGGGGCGCATGATCAGCGTCTCGGGCTTTTCGCTTTCGGAAGCGGAAGTGAAAACGCTGCTCGCCAATATGCTGGCCAAAGGATTGTAAGAGCCATGAGTGTCATCGTCATCGACTACGGCGCCGGCAATCTCAAGAGCGTGGAGACCGCGCTGCGCCACCTGAACGCGGATTTCCGCGTGAGTGCCCGGCCGGAACTCATCATGGGCGCGGACAAGGTGATCTTTCCCGGGGTGGGCGAGGCGGCGGCGGCCATGGCCGCGCTCACGGAGACCGGCCTGGGAGAGGCGCTCCGGGACTTCTTCAAGACCGGCAAGCCGATTCTGGGAATATGTTTGGGGAGCCATATCGTGCTGGAGCGCTCCGAGGAAAGCGACACCGCCTGCCTGGGCCTCGTGCCCGGCGCGGCGCGGCGCCTGCCGGATACCCGGGGCTTCAAGGTCCCCCACATGGGCTGGAATCAGGTACGGCCGCTTAAAAGCCACCCGCTCTTCCGGGGTATCCCGGAGGACGCATCGTTTTACTTTGTCCATTCCTACTGCCCCGAACCGGCGGATGAGTCAATGCGCCTGGCGGAAACCGAGTACATGATCACGTTCACCTCGGCCATCGTCAAGGACAACCTCTGCGCCGTACAATTCCACCCGGAGAAGTCCGGCCGGTACGGGTTGGTCATGTTGACTAATTTTCTGGGCCTATGAGAGATTAACGACGTAGCCAAAGGACAATGCATGCTGGAGAAAAGAATCATCGTCTGCCTGGACGTGCGGGACGGGCGCACCACCAAGGGGGTGGCGTTCAAAGACAACATCGACATCGGAGACCCGGTGGAGATGGCGCGCCATTACTACGAGCAGGGCGCGGACGAGATCGTCTTCTACGACATCACCGCCTCGGCCGAGAAACGCGGCATCATGATCGACGTGTGCGCGCGCGTGGCCGAGCAGATCTTCATCCCCTTCTCCGTGGGGGGCGGCATCGGTTCCGTGGCCGACATGCGCGCCGTGCTCCTGGCCGGGGCGGAGAAGGTGAGCGTCAACTCACAGGCCGTGCGCAATCCCGCACTAATCGCGGAGGGAGCGGCGCGGTTCGGCCGGCAATGTATCGTACTCGGCATGGATGCGCTCAAGGATGATTCAATGCCGTCGGGCTACCGGGTAGTCATTGATGGTGGCCGCCGGAAGACCGACCGGGACGCCCTGGCCTGGGCCAAGGAGGCGGAACGCCTGGGCGCGGGCGAGATCGTCCTCAACTCCATTGACGCGGACGGCACCAAAAGCGGCTATGAACTCACGGCCACCAAGCTGATCTCCACCTCGGTGGGCATCCCGGTGGTGGCCTCGGGCGGGGCGGGCGTACCGGAACACCTCTTCGCCGTGTTCGACCGGGCGAACGCGGACGCGGCCCTCATCGCCTCCATGGTCCACTTCGGCACGTACAGCGTCAGGCAGATCAAGGACTTTCTGGCGGAGAAAAAAATTCCCATGCGGATGGCATGGTGAGTACGGCCGCCGGTATGTACATGAGCCTGCGGAAGAAACGGAACGACGTCACGCTGAAAATCGTCCAAAACCGATGGAAAGGAATACGTTGATGGCACATAAAAAGATCGTCATGGAACATGACAAGCGTATCGCCCTGGTGGCGCATGACCATAAAAAGCGGGACCTGGTGGAATGGGCCAAATTCAACCGCACCCTTCTGGCGCACCACAAGGTCTACGCCACCGGCACGACCGGCCGGGTGCTTGAAATCGAACTCGGCTTCACGATACACAAACTGCAGTCCGGTCCGCTCGGCGGGGACCAGCAGATCGGGGCCCGCATCGCCGACGGTGAAATCGATTTTCTCATTTTTTTCTGGGATCCGCTCGAGCCCGCGCCGCACGATCCCGACGTCAAGGCCCTGCTGCGCATGGCGGTGGTCTGGAACATCCCGATCGCCTGCAACCGGTCGTCCGCCGATTTTATCATTTCCTCGCCCCTCATGGACGAACAATACGACCGGCTCGTACCCGATTACGACGCGTACGGCGTCCGGCCGCTGCCGGGGGAAGGCTGAGATCAAACGGGCGCGGACCGATGCCGTCCGTGAAAAGACGACACCGGCGCTTCCCAGGTGACGTTTGCGCATTAATCGTCCCCCGAAGAAAAAACGTATATAAAAAGTAGAACCGGTTTCAAAAAAATTCTATTGTATATTTCACACCGCTTTGTCTGTAATAGAAAATCACGCAGAAAAAATGCCAATCTGTTTATATGGTTTTCCTTTCAAAGACGATTAATATGTGATATATATTCTGTCATGAAATTGACGGAAATCGAATTCTCCTCCTTGCGGGAAGGTGATCCGAAGGTGTTCGAAAAGCTGTACCTCCACTACGAAAAACCCGTCTACCATTTCCTGCTGTCGAAAACAGGCGGCGACGAGGAGGCGGCCGGCGACGTGTTCTGCGAAACCTTCCTCTCCGCGTTCACCTCCCTCCCCCGTCTCAAACATGCGGACAACATCCAGGCATGGCTCCTGCAGATAGCCTCCCGCCGCCTGGCCGACCACCTGCGTAAAATCTACCGGGAAAAAAAGAAATACCGGGCCCTGCAGCCCGCCGATACGGCTGCGGGAGACGTTACGGACGACCTTCTGAATGAAGAGAAAAAGGCGATGTTTATCCTGGCCTTGGACCGGATTAAACCGGAGTTTCGACGCGTACTCACGCTGAAGTACGATGAAAGGCGGTCGGTCAATGAGATAGCCGCGTTGCTGGAGGTGACCAAGACCACCGTGGAGGGACTCCTGTATCGGGCCCGCCAGGCCCTGAAGCAGGAACTGGCGAACCTCGATTACCTCTAGGATCATGCGATGAAAGACTGGATAAAAAACCTGGATGACCAGGATCTGACCCGATTGTTCAAAGAGGCGAAGGAATTACCGGAAGTTTCTTCCCAGCTTAGAAAACGGGTCATGGACTCAATCAATGATCGCCCTGCACAACCAGCCGGGGCCACGCAGGCCACAGAGATACGCCGGTTCCCGCTCAAGCCCGTGATTACATTGGCGGCCGCGGCCGCGGTCCTGATCATCGCCTTCCTCGTGGCCCGCCCGCTCTTCATGCCCGCGGACGCAGGCTCCGAGCGGGTCATCACGCAACGGGATCTGGACCGGGGTGCGATCGGCACATCGGTGGACCGGGCCTTTATCACGTATCTGGCCGGGCGGGTGGAAATCTCAACTACGGACGGCGGCTGGCGTCCGGCGGACCTCGGGACATACCTGTTTCGCGGCCAACGCATCCGGGTGGGTGAGGCTTCCACCTGCGAAATCCAGTTCAGCGACCGGGCCGTGGCCCGCCTCCGGGAACGCACCGAGGTGTCGATCCGGGAACTTTCCGCCGCGTCCCGCGACACCGCGGTGGAACTGGCCGTGGACCGGGGAACGGTTCTCAACAAGGTATCCCGGCTGACCGGCGCTGAGACGTACCGCGTCAAGACCAAGACCGCCATGTGCGGCGTACGGGGCACGGAGTTCAGCGTCACCGCCGGGGAAGAGGATGAAACGGTGTTGGCGGTACGGGAAGGCAGCGTGTATCTCCTGCCCCCGTCAATCGATCTGACCGGCTTGTACGCCCGCTCCCCGGCATCACATCCGGAGGTATCCGACCGGATCCTGGCCCTGCAGCGGTCGGCGCCGGTCGTGACCGCGGGGCGGGAGGCGGTCGTCACGCGTACGGACGCCGCGGCCGTCCAGGCGGACGGGAACGCGGTCACCGCGGCCCTGGATCGGGCGCTCTCCGGGACCGAGCCGACGGCCGGCGAGCTCGCCCGCCTGGACCGGGACGTGGCGGGGGCCCTGGACCGGATAACGACGCAGACGCCGCCCAGCCGCGGCATATCAGCGGCACGGGAAGAGGAGCTTAAGGAACTCCACCGGGCCGTCCCCCTGCCCGTGTCATTCGGCAACGGAACAGAAGCTCCGGCGGCGGACAAACAGAACGCCACCGCGGCCACGGCACTGGTGAAGATTGAAGTGGCTGCCGACCCCGGGGACGCCTCGATATTTCTCCCGGGGTATCCGGCCTGCCGGGGACGTTTGCAAGGCATCTTCCGCGAGGGGACCAGCCTGCCCATCAAAATAAGTAAACCCGGTTTTGAAGAAGCATCCTTGAGTGTATCGGTCAGTCAATCGGGCCGGAAATCATTCATGGTCACATTGCAGCCGCGGCTCGCCCGCCATCCG
>CAYQRT010000207.1:0-5789 GCA_964419695.1 uncultured Spirochaetaceae bacterium
GCGTTATGTAGGTGGGCGCGGCCGTGGCGGCCGACCAGACGTTTTCCAGCCGGTTCGGATCAGGCGTGGAAGGTTTGACCACGATGGATCCATTGAAGCGCAGGAAGTCGATGCGGTACGGGTTACCCGCCGACTGGTTGGTATTGACGGACACGCTTATCTGGATGTCGTTGTACGGACCGGTGAACAGGTCAACAGCATCATCCGGCAGCGTGAAATTCAGCGTATGCCACGCATCAAGGGGCAAGCCGGTCAAATTGACCTGGCCCAGGTACCGGTTGTAGACACCGGCGCTGCGACAATTGATGAAGAGTTGGGCCTGGCCCATCCAGTCGGGATTGGTAGCCGGTGACGGCATATAAATATCCAGGCACATGAGGTTCGAATATTCCCTTATTTCAGCGGCCGAGAAGACCGCGGTGCCGCAGACCATGTACCCGGTCCCGCTGAGCTTGAGGGAAATGTTCCCTTCGGTTTTAAGGCTGGTATCCGTCTGCAGGGTGTAGTTTCCTATTCTTTTTGTCCAGGGTCGGGCCGGGTTCTCGTTGCTCAAGGGGGAGATGCCCGCCACCGTGACCTGCAGGGAATCGGAGCCCTCCCCGCCGTTTCTGTCCCGTACGGTTAATGTCACGGTATAGGTTCCCTCAGCCGTATACGTATGGTTGGGACTGGAGCCGAATTGAGGGGGAGTGCCGTCGCCATAATCCCATTCGAACGCTTCGATATCATTACCCGGGTCCGTGGCCGTGCCGGTAAAGCGCGTGGTTACATTGACGTAAACGGTCCGGTCAGGACCGAGTTCCACCGCAGGCGGGATGTTGGTGACCGTGACGGTTGCGCTGTCAGTCGCCACGCAGCCTATTTCATTCCTAACCTGAACGGTGACCACAACTGATTTATTGCAGGGATCAATGGTGCAGGTGGGATCCGACGACCACCCGGTATAAAAAACTCCATCGTCTCTGAGGTTCCACCGGTACACAACCGGGCCGCCTTCCGGATCAAAGGAACCGGTGGCGTCCAGTACCACGCTTTCCCCCTCCATGCAGGCATACGGTCCCCCGGCTTCCGCCGATGGCCGCGAGCGGGGATGGGTGGCCAGCAGATGACAATCCGGATCGCCGTAAAGGTTGTAGGCCATTGTATTTATCTCCAGCGGCCCCTCTCTGTCCTGGACCTTTTTCAGGGCGTCTCCCACGGCCAGGGGCGCGCCCCCATTGTCCAAAAGAAACGCGGTGAAGAAATAAGCCAGATTCGGATTGTTGCTATGAAGAATATCACCGGTGAAATACCCGCCGGCGGTCATACGCGATCCGGAGACGGTGGCCACGCAGCCGTGTTTCAGCAGCGCGTAGCCCAGATTACCGGATTCCTCGGGGTACCCGTTATTGCAGGATGCCTGGAACGCTATTGAGGGAAACGCGTCATCCAGGGAAGACACGTGCGCACGATCCATGATGCTGTCCGTGTAATCGGGCATTCCGTGCCCCCGCCACGTCACCGCGCCGTAGTGCTTCTGCCATTCAGCTGTGACGTTCTCCACCGAACAGGGCCAGATTTCCGGCGTCGGCCCGGCGGGTGCGTAGTCCTTGTCATAAACGCGGCATGAGCCGATCCCGTTTGGATCGGTTACGTTCGCCTTGATGGCCTCCGCCAATTCAATCACCCGATCCGTGCCGTCCGTATCCGTCATGGGGAGGAGGATGGAACGGCGCCAGGAGATGTCGCCCGGATCCGTTTCATAGTTGATGATCTTGATCAGGATATTGTCAAGCGTTTCGTAATTTCTATTGTAGACCGGTATTCTTCCCACGCTGACCTGGGTTACCTGCTGGAGGCCGCCCGGTCCCGCGTCTCCGGTCATCCAGACATTGTCGACGGGTTCCACGTTGGCCATGGCCCAAGGGCCGGAAAGGTCAATGCTATTGTAATACATGGCGGTTAAGCCGCCGGGCATGTTGGTGCCGGTCGCGAGATCATAATGATAGAGATGATCGGCCGGAACCACGAGATAATTTTCTATGGCGGAGAAGGTCTTCCAATACAGCTTTATCATGCCGTCGCCCGTGTTCTGATAATACTCCACCGTGATGTCGTGCAAGCCCACGCTCAGGCCGGGGACACTGCCGCTTTCCAACACGACATTCTCTTTATCCGTCCAGCTGTCAATGACGGGAACCGGGTTGCCGTCCAGGTACACGCGCACCCCGTCGTTCACCTGCGCGGCGAACGTGTACGTTTCCGCGTGATCAATGTACACCTTGCCGGTCCAGCGCGCGGAAAAGGTATCCGGATCGATGAGGGGAGACGGGCTTTCGGCGTGGTCAATGGCCAGGGGTTCACCAAAAAGCAGATCGCCGTCCAGGTCCCAATCGCCCACCAGCTCCCTGTAAAAGTAATCATTGGGGTAGGCCCATCCATCCGGATACAGGAGGTGCGGATAACACATTTTCATGGGAATGTCGCCGACCGTGTCATCCGCCGTATCATCCAGGGGATCATCGGGGTCGGGATCGCCTATGAGCAGCACGTAATCGATGCCCAACGCCAGGTAATTGTCCATGAGCCACTGCCTGATCCTTTCCGCCCGGCCATTGGGTGCCTGGCCGGTGAGAGAGTCGAAGTCGTCCTCCGTCACGATCCGCACCATATGCCCTTCCGCCTCTTTCATCTTCACAAAATACTGCAGCATGGTGCTGTTGCTCACGATCGCGTTGGTGGTGATGATGACATAATCCGCCGGGGCCGGCGGAACCGCGGTCAGGGAGATTTTGTCCAGGGCCGCCACGGAGTAGCTGACGGTGACGGTCGCGCTTTTGGTGAGCTTTAATCGCCGCGCCACCGGGTTGTAGGCGAACGGGCGGAAAGCGATGCGCAGATACCGTGCCAGCCGGTATTTCGGGCCGCCGATGCCGGCCGGCTCCTTTTTCGATACGGTCGGAAGCAGCGCAATCGTTTTCCCCGGGAAAAATGCGTCATTGTCGTACACGTACGTGTTCTTTCCTTTAACGATCGACTTTCCCTCGCCCCAATATTCATGCTCTCCGAGGGTGGCAGGCCCGTCGGGAGCGATGTCATACGCAGCGGAGAGGACGCCGGCGTCGGTACGGTTCACGGTCAGTTCGATGTTGGAGATGATTCCATCCTCAGGCACTTTCAGTTCGATGATCTTCTCAGGGAGCAGCGGATCTCCCGGAGAACGCAGGCTGCTGTACCCGGCTCCGTCCATATCAATCGTGTACTCTCCGGCGGCGCTTTTGATCAGCCGATAGGTACCGGCGGAAAGGTCACAGCTCAGCGATTCCGCCCACCCACCGGCCGGGATAATCAAAAACAGGGCGCAGATTGAAAGAATAAAAAACGGACTCAATCGCGTTCTTGAGCCTGCGTTGCTCGTCAGCCTTCCCATTACATGCCTCCATATATGCGAAATTCATCCGTATGGTACCTGGTTTTTCAGCACGCATTCGACCGAGCCAATGGGCATGGACGTTTTTTCTGCTCTTCAGCCCCGTTCGCTGTCGCCGTTAAGTTTCTCATCACTGATCCCCTTCCGCCCGGCGATATTGTTTTTGTCTGCCTTTATGTTGTACGTATTTGAGTTCGTACTTCTGTCTCGGTTCCATACCTTTGTCGCCACGACACAGTCAGCGCGGCCACACCCCTGTTATTGTATCGTTCCCAAAAGGCGACAAATAACCCATCGGTGTCATAGAATTCCTGATGATCCCTGCCAGGCAGTAAGCCGCGGATCGAGCCGGTGGTTGAGGGCGGTCACTTGGGCGCCGGGCAGACCGCATCCCGCCAGACTGAGCGGTGAAAATATATCGTCCACGCCCATTGGCGCGGACGACAAAAAAATCCGTCTACTGTAAAATGCCGTGTATTTTCGATACCATTGCGAAAATCAGATCTTGGCAAGGTTAAGGTTTAGCCGTATGTTCCATATATTGGAGAAGTGAAAATGAAAGCACGTGCCGCCCTTTGCATCACTCTATTCCTTTTTTGTTTTCCGGGCGCCGGATGTCGACTGTCCTTTATCCCGAAACCTGATCTTTACGACCCAGGTTCCCCGGATCTGCCCGACGTACCCCTGAGTCGGAGGACCGTATGGAATCCGGGAGTGCCGGGCGGCGTTCCCGACTCCACTGCTTTTCCCGTGCATACGTCCGTCTCGCTGGGAGGTGACGCGGCCGCCAACCTGACCGCCATCCAAAACGCAATAGACGCGGCCGGGGCGGACGCCGATCCCGGCCACCCGCAGGTGGTATCATTGCCGGCCGGAATCTTCCCCGTCAACGGCACCATCCGGCTGGACCGGCCTTTCGTGGTCCTGCGCGGCGCCGGACCGGACGTTTCCGGCGCGGGCGCGGGCACCCGCCTGGAGGAAACCGGCGTGGATACGGACCTCTTCTTCATGGGCGGGTTTCCGGATTACACGACGGCATACGATATTCCCGGAGGTATCGCCAAGGGCTCCGCCACGTTTACGGTCGCACCCGGGCACGGTATCCAGGCGGAAGACATCGTCATTATCGATAAACTCGACGACGGGGACGTGATCATCCAGGACGGCACCTGGTGGAAACGCGGCCCGGACAGCGGGGATTCCGGCCCGGACTCGCCGGAGGGGTACCGCTCCATCGGCCAGACGTGCGAGGTGACCGCCGTCGCCGGCAACAGCGTCACCATTGCCGGACGCCTGCACGACGCCTTCCCCGCCTCCCTGGCGCCGCAGGTGTTTCGTTCCATCGTCCAGCGCTCGGGATTTGAGGGGGTCGGCCTGGAGAACATGACCATCACGGGCTGGGGCAATGCCTTCGGCGTTTACGCGGAATTCCTGAAAAACTCCTGGGTGAAGCACGTCGAGTTCGACGGGCGGCCGGCTTCCCAGGGAGGCGTGGGGACGGGCGCGCGGGGAGACGACATCCGGGTGCTGCGCAGCGTGCGCTTTACCATAGAAGGCTGTTATCTCCACCACTCGCGCATATATGAAACCGACAACAACGCCTACTCCATCTCGCTGGCCAAACAGACCTCGGACACGTTGGTGCAGGACAACATCGTCTGGTTCAAAAACAAGAACATCGTCCTGGAAGCGTCCGGGGGCGGAAACGTCATCGCCTACAACTACATTGAGGACCCGGTCATCGCCGACGCGGGCGACGCGGCGCGCACGGACTGGACGGAAATGTGCCTGGACGGATCGCACCTTTCCCATCCCACCCTGGACCTCTTCGAGGGCAATTACACGGCCAAAATGGGCGCGGCCGAGACGCACGGCAACGCGAGCCGGCAGACGTTTTTTCGCAATTATGTAAAGGGGGATCGTCTTTACCCCATGACCGAAAACCCCGGGTTCTCGGCCGTCATGCTCAACCGGTACATGCGGCGGATGAATTTCGTGGGCAACGTGCTTTCCACCAGGGCCGGGGGCATCTACGCCCCGGACTTCAACGCCGCCGGGTACATGCCGTACGAACAAGTGGACGTTCCCAAGATCTGGTCGGTTGGACTGGACGGGTTTGACGGCAACTGGGATGGACCCCGGGACCCGCTGGTGGAACAAGAGCTCATCCGGGTGGCAAATTTCGACACCGTCCGGAACAGGGTCGATCAACAACCATCCGTTTCCCTGCCGGATTCTCTCTATCTGGCCGCCAGTCCGGGCTTCTTCCAGGGCTACAGCTGGCCCTGGGTCAATCCCCTGGCAGCCACAGCCGCGGAACGGGTCAAGGTCTTGCCCGCCAAGGCGCGGTTCGACGCGGGCACGTTTTTTTAGGTTTTAC
>CAYQRT010000208.1:0-5756 GCA_964419695.1 uncultured Spirochaetaceae bacterium
CCTTGATGCCATCCGGGTCGTCCACAAAGACCACGCGCCCCTCCAGGCCGGGAATACCGCGGGCCACGCGACGCTGGGCGGCCCGTTCGCCTTCGGAAAGCGCGGTCTGGTTGACGATAAGGAACACCGAGAGATCGGCGCCGGCCCGGCCCGCGGCGCCGACCGTCCCGCCCCGCGCGGCCAGTTCGATGAGCTCCGGGTCGAAGAGGTGGGTGATGATCACCACGGTGGAGGCCCGCAGGCGGCGCTCGGCCGCGTCGGAGAGGACCACGGGCAGGGGCGAAGCCGCGCCTTCAAAGGAAAGGGTGATGGTGGCCTTGTAGAAGGAGGGAAAGGCGGCCAGGTCTCTTCCCGCGTGGTCCTGCCGCTCCCGGCCGTTCCAGGCGTGGGCGCCCGCGGGGATTTCCCGCTCCAGGAAAAAATGGAAGAGGGCCACCATGATCTCCACGGAACAGTCCTCCCGCACCAGGATGGTCCGGTCCGCGGGCCGCTCCCGGCGCAGGTCCAGGTAGAGCTCCACGCCGGGCCAGGAGGTCCGTTCGCAGGATTTGAGGAAAGGCTCGCCCACGGACGCGAATTTGCGCCAGGCCATCCGGGTCAGCGGTTCGCCCTGGCGGTACTCACGCAGGTCGGTGAAGAGGGTGTAGTCGGGCACGTGGCCCCGGTCCTCGCCCGTGCTTTCCACGGTGTTGGACAGTTCGCGGAACACGGCGTCCAGTGCGATGACGCGCGGGTAGACGTAAAAGGTCCGGTACCAGACCTCGGAAAAAAACTCGAGCCAGGAGAGTGCGTCCGACAGACGCAGGCGTTCGATGCCCACCTTGTAGATCCCGCGGTAGGGAAACTTGACCGCGTATTCCTTCCTGATGACGCCCTTGCGCCCCAGGACGGAATTGATCTCGGGCAGGCGAAAGCTGGTGTCCGGACCGTGCGCCAGAAAGGACACGTCCACGAAGGCCCCGCTCCAGGGCGCCTCGTTGGCGAGCGTCAGGCGGTAGACCACCTCCTCCCCCTTGCGCGGGTGATCGGTGGAAAAATACTCGAAGTAGCGGAAGCGCAGAAAGGCCACGACCAGAAACAGCAAACTTAACAGCGGGAAGGCCAGGTAGAGGATGAAGACGTAGAAAAGAACTCCCGCCATGGACATGCCGGCCAGGTAGACGATCACCAGGCCGAACAGCCAGACGCCGAGGGCGCGCCCCTTAAGCCGGACGCGCGTCATCGATCCAGGCCCGTGGGCGTCTTAACCTGGGAGACGATTTCCTTGACCACCTGGACGGCGGTCACGTTTTCCAGCCGGGCCTCGGCCTTGAGGTGCAGCCGGTGGGGAATGACCACGCCGCTCACCTCGATCACGTCCTCGGGCAGCACGTAGTCGCGGCCCTCCAGAAAAGCCTGAGTCTGGGCCGCCAGGAGGAGATGCTGGGTGCCGCGCGGGCTCATGCCCAGACGGAGGCGGGCGCTGGTGCGCGTCTTTTCCGCCAGGGCCACAATGTAGGCCTTGATTTTGTCGTCCGCGAACACTTTACGTACGCGGGCCCGGATCTCGACCACGTCTTCCGGATGGATGACCGGTTCCAGGCGCCGCAGGGGATCGTCCTCCTGGAAACGGGAGAGGATGGTGACCGCGTCCTGTTCGGGCGGATACCCCAGGGATAACGAAATGCCGAAGCGGTCCAGCTGGCCTTCGGGCAGGGGGAAGGTGCCGGTGAAGGAGAGCGGGTTCTGGGTGGCGATCACGAAAAAAGGTTCGGGCAGGGGCCAGGTGGCGCCGTCCACGGTGACCGCGTGCTCCTGCATGGCTTCCAGCAGGCTGGACTGGGTGCGCGCGCTGGCCCGGTTGATCTCGTCCGCCAGGATGAACTGGTGCATGACCGCGCCGGGCTTCCAGACAAATTCGCGCTTGCCCGAGTCCCAGATGGTCATGCCCGTCACGTCCCCGGGCAGGAGGTCGGGCGTGAACTGGATGCGAGCGAAATCGAGCGCGGCCGATCCGGCCAGGGTCTTGGCGAGCGTGGTTTTACCCACGCCCGGAATGTCCTCCACCAGCACGTGCATGCCCGATAAAAACCCCAGGAAGAGGTGGCGCAGGGCGCGGCTGTTGCCCACGAACACGGTGCCGATCTGATCCTTCAGTGTGTTGACTTTGGCAATGAGGGCTTCATTGTCTCTGGACGCCATGAAACATCCCTTCTTCACGCCGGCGCATCAGGAAGGCGGCGGGGAAAAAATTATGGAGTGGGTGTGCGGGTGGTCTCATGATAGGACGAGCGTGTCCGACTGTCAAGCTCACGGCTGAAACGGATGCCCGGCCGCGGCCGCGGATATTTATTGGCGCCGCGTCCCCGCCGTCCACTATACTAGAAGAAGCGGTCGTTTCAACCGCCGGCCAGACGCCGGACACACAGGGCGGTCGCGGAAGAAAAGCCGTGGAATCGTCCGCGGCGCGGTATTCAAACGGAGAGACCCATGACAAAAGTCGGCGCCGGAGAAAGCGGAGAGAAGAAAGCCTATACGGCCGGAGTGGAAGCGGCGCAATCCGCCCTTATTTCCGGGGGCATGACGTCATGCGATCTGGTCCTGCTTTTCGCCACCGTGGGCTACGACCAGCAGGAGCTCCTGCGGGGCGTGCGTTCGGTGACGGAACGCTCGCCCCTGGCGGGCTGCACCGGGGAAGGTATCATCACCCAATCCGGTCCGGCGGGCGGCATGGCCTACAAGCTGACCGGACCGGAACGCGGAGAAGAACGGGTGGGGGTCATGGCGTTCTCCTCCGACGTCATCCGCTTCCGGACCGCCACGGCCGGCGACCTGCGCCGCGATTCCCGGGCGGCCGGGCAGCTGATCGGCGAACAGATCCGTGCCGCGAACGACGGGGAGCCCCTGCTGCTCCTGGCCTTTCCGGACGGCTACTCGGTCAATGCCACGGGCTTCTTCAAGGGGCTGGAAACCGCGCTGGGCGGACCCATCCCCTGCGCGGGCGGCATGTCGGGCCACAACCAGCCGCAGGGCAGCACCACCTACCAGTATTTCAATGACCGGGTTCTCAATGATTCGGTCGTCTGCGTCCTGATAAGCGGACGGGCGGACCTGAACCTCGGCGTCAGTCACGGCTGTCTGCCCGTGGGCATGGACAAGACCATCACCAGGTCTCACGACAATATCATTGAGCGGATCGACGACACATCAGCCTGGGATTTTTTCAGGCAGTACCTGGAGGACGGGGACAGGGATCTGACTCCCGAGACCGCCACCTTCATCTCCCTGGGGCAGAAGCTCGCGGATGACCTGGCCACGGAGTACGACCGCTACATCATCCGCGCGCCCTACCGCAAGAACGAGGACGGGTCCATGGTCTTCGGCACCGAGATGCCCGAAGGCGCCAGGGTGCGCGTCATGCGGCGGGACGACGAAAAGATCTCCCAAGGTTCGGCCGCGCTGGCCCGGCGCATGACGCGGGAGCGGGGGGGACGCAAACCGCTGGCCGTGCTGCAGTTCGACTGCGCGGCCCGGGGGCGGATGTTTTTCGGGGACAGGCTGAAGGAGAAGGAGGTCGACGTGGCCCAGGACGTGTTCGGCAAGGACGTGCCCTGGCTGGGCGTGTTCTGCTTCGGCGAACTGGCGCCCATCCGCGGGAAAAACCACTACCACAACCAGACCGTGGTCTATTGCGCGCTCTACGAATAAGCGGAAGGCTTGGCGGATGAGGGAGAATCCCCGGTTGGAAATCGAGCGTCTCACCGCCGTCTGCGCGGAGCTGGAGGACCAGGTCAAGCTTCTGGTCAAGACCGAACTCAAGCTGCGCCGCACCCAGGCCGAACTTCTGGAATCCAAGAAAACCATTGAAACCTACAACAAGAACCTGGAGGAAAAGGTGCGGGAACGCACGGAGGAGCTGCTGCGCCGCAACCAGGAACTGGAGGACTTTGCGCACGTGGCGTCCCACGACCTCAAGGAGCCGCTGCGCAAGGTGAGCGTCAATGCCGGGCGCTTGGAGGAGTTGTACCGGAACTCCCTGGACCAAAACGGGCACGCGTACCTGGAGCGCATCCTCTCCGCCGCCTCCCGCATGGAGAGCCTCATCACCGACCTGCTCCGCTACACGGACATCACCGTGCACTCCGACCCCTTCACCACCGTGGACCTGGCGCACACGGCCGAAGACGTGGTCTCGGACTTGGAGGTGAGCCTGGAACGGTCCGGCGGCCGCGTGGCCGTCGGCCCCCTGCCCGTGATCGAAGCCGACCCGGTGCAGATGCGCCAGCTCTTCCAGAACCTGATCGGCAACGCCCTCAAATTCCACCAGCCGGACCGGCCGCCCGTGGTGATCGTACGCGAGGTGCCGTCCCCGGACCGGGAGTTCTGCGGCGTGGCCGTGGAGGACAACGGCATCGGCATCGAGGGAAAATACATCGACCGCATCTTCGGCGTGTTCCAGCGCCTGCACAGCCGCGACACGTTCGAGGGCTCGGGCATCGGGCTGGCCATCTGCAAGAAGATCGCGGAACGCCACGGCGGCTCCATCCGGGTGGAGAGCACACCCGGCACAGGTACAATCTTCACCGTCTCGCTTCCCTGCCGGCACCCGTAACGCGCCCCGGGCCGGCCGGGCAACCATATCTTGAAAACAAGCGCCGGGGGGTATACAATGGAAGCGGAAACCAATGCACCGTGAAGATACGCAAGGAGTACCCATGAAAAAAACCGTACGCGGGCCGGTCGTCTTGGCCCTCATTCTGATTCTCGCGCTCACCGCCTGCACGACCTTTACCGTAACCGAAGAAGAAGCCGCCAAGGTCATCGCCCTGATCAACGCCGGAGACTCAGACACCCTCGCCTCCATCACCGCCGTACCCTTCCTGCTGGACGGCGAAATCATCGCCCTGGAAGGCGACGCTCTCATCCTCTGGAAAAACCTGAAGGAGGCCGGCGTAACCATGAACAATGCGCGGATCGAGTCGCTCACCGCCCTGCGGGAAGACGACTGGCAGAAGTTTTCCTCCTCCTGGGAGGTGAGCGTCTTTTTCAAGAAGTACGTGCCCAAGGGCACCAAGCTGGCGGAGATCGATTCCGATTCGGGCAAGTTTCTCCTGCTCCTGGACGGGAAGAAGCTGGGACGCGCCAGCATCATAGGTTTAAAAGGACTGTGATTATGAAAAGGTATCTTGCCATTCTCTTCATCACCGCCCTGACCGCCGGCCCCGCGGCCGCGCAGGAGGCGCTCATCATGTACGCCAAGGGCCAGGCCCAGGTGCAGGACGTGCGGGGCGCGCGCCGCAGCGCGCAGATCGGCCGCAAGGTGCTTCTCAACGAAACCTGCCTGACCGGCCGGGCCAGCCTCCTGGAACTGCGGGCCGGCAACGACACCATCACCCTGCGCGAGAACACGGTCTTCAAGCTCCTGGAGGCCCAGAAGCTGGGACAGAAGCAGAACGCCTATTCCTGCGCGCTCGGGTCCATGAACCTCAAGATCAAGAGCGTGTCCGGCGTGGGCCCGCGCATCACCTCGGGCAGCATGTCCGCGGGCGTGCGCGGCACGGCCTTTGAGGTCTACGCGGGCGTGGACGGCTCCAGCCTGATCCTGGTCACCGAGGGCCAGGTGGAGGTCGAGGCCCAAGGCAGCACCGTCTTCGTAGACCCCAACGAGGGCGTGGAAGTAAAACCCGGCCGCGCGCCGGGGGAGAAATTTACTTTCAGGCAACTTCCGAATTTCAAGGAGTGGGATAAGGGGAAACTAGATGAATTTGAAAATGACC
>CAYQRT010000209.1:0-5728 GCA_964419695.1 uncultured Spirochaetaceae bacterium
CAACGCAAAATCGCGCCATCATCGGGAAACGGCCCCGGCGGCCGACAGGCGCGATGAGTTTGACAGGGACCGGGGAAGAGGATAGAATTCACACAACCTTGCTGATCACGAAAGGAGATTCTCCATGAAGGTGCTTGCCCTGCTTGTTTGCGTGGTTCTGCTGGCGTCATGCGCCGCGGGCAGAAACCCCAACTTGGACGTTCCCAATGCCAAATACGGCACGGCCAGTTTTTTCCAGGGACTCTGGCACGGCGTCATCATTCCCGTGACGTTCGTCATTTCACTATTCACCCCGGAAGTGAATGTGTACGAAACACATAACAATGGCGGCTGGTACAATTTCGGATTTCTCCTGGGCTGTTCGATCATCCTGGGCGGTTCCGGCGGCGCCGGCGGCGCCTTCCGACGGCGTAACCGGTAATTCCGGCCGCCGCTATTTAGTCCCGCCGAATTCCTTCATCAGAAGGTCGTCCCAGTAATCCGCGAAGTGGCGCAGTTCGTTGACCATAAGGCGGAATTCTTCCTCGTCCAGTCCCTTGATTTCGCGGGTGGAGATCAGCATCACCAGATCCTTGCGAATGGCAAAATAAAGCCCCACGGCCGTGGAATTAAGATCGAGGAGCCGCCGATACAGCGGCAGGAAATTCTCCTGCGGCAGTTTCATGATGACGCCGCCCACCTCAATGCAGTCCACCTCTCCGATCTGCGGTCCCTTGTTGAATCTGAACAACTCAATGTGAAATTTGGCGCTGCCTTGTGCCAGGTACCAAAGATTCCTGTCCTTGTCTTTGACGGCCGCCGGATCGAGGTTCCATTCCTTGAGCAACTTCTCGATCATGGTGACGACGCCGCCGACGGGCGTGCTTTCAGTGCGCTGGAATTCTTCAGCCATTGGTGCCTCCTGTGGGATTGATCGCCGTTGTAGTCTCCGGCGCGAGAGTGGTTCCGCATTTGACGCAGTACTTAACGCCCCGGTTTTCCTGACCGCAGGAGGGGCACGTCACGGCCGCCGCCGCTGATTTTTCCTCCGGAACCGGGCCCGGCCCCGGTTCCGTCTTTTCTTTATCCCCGCGGTGCGGAGCGGGAGGCACCAGGGTGGAACCGCACGCGGCGCAGTACTTGGCGGACGGATCATTGGCTTTCCGGCAGGAGATACAGAAGCCCGTGCCGGCGGCCACCATGGCCGTCACCACCGGCGTTTGGACGGGCAGACCGCAATTTTCGCAATAGGCGGCGCCGGCTGTGCTCAAGGCGCCGCAGGGCGGGCAATAGGCGCCGGCGTCCAGGAGATTGTCCGCGGGCAGTTTCCGGTAGGCGTCGCTTATGTACCGGGTGGGGATGGCGAACGACAGGCCCTGCGCGTTGGAGATGATCCAGGTATTGATTCCGATGATCTCGCCCTGGGCATCCAGCAGCGGTCCGCCCGAATTGCCCGGGTTGATGGGCACGTCCGTCTGGATGTAACGGATGCCCTCCACGTCCCGGTCGACCGTGGAGATGATGCCCTTGGCCACCGAAAACTCAAGGCCGTAGGGATGGCCGATGGCGATGACGTCCTCCCCCTCACGTACCGCCCGCCGGGTGGAGAGCACCGGGTATTCGGCGAAACTCAAGCCCCGGCAGAGAACGAAGGCGTAGTCCACCCGGCGGCGGGACGCCACCACCTTGCCGAGAAAAGCCCGCCGGTCGCCGGTTTCAATACCAACCAGACCGGCCCCCGATACCACGTGGCAATTGGTGACGATCACGCCCCGGCCGTCCAGCACAATGCCGGTGCCCACGCTGCCGGAAGGGTTTTTCACTATCACGATTTTTTCCTTGATGCCGGCGATGATGTCCGCTAACATACCGGGTGCTCCTCAATGGGGTGACGATCGGATGAAGGTAAAAGGGCCGAACCGGCCTCCCCTCACATCATATGCAAGTCGGCGGGGTGGTGCAAGCGGTATTCCACCGTCACGCAGCCGCCCCGGTCCCGGCCCCGCCCCCCCTTCCCCGAACGGATAAAATTCCTTACAGTATCAGCACCAACCCATGACCGACGCAACCTTTCTCCCCGGACAAGTGATTGATCTCGACATTTCAGGTTACTCCAGCGAAGGCGAGGGTGTGGGCCGCCGGGATAATGTTGTGTTCTTCGTGCCCGGAGCGGTGGCGGGGGAAAAGGTGCGGGCACGGGTGCGGGAGAGGCGCAAAAACTTCTACCGAGCCGCGTGCCAAGACGTCATCCTGGGCTCGGCCGAACGTCGCCCGCCGCCCTGCCCCTCTTTCGGTCGCTGCGGGGGCTGCGGCATCCA
Source organism: uncultured Spirochaetaceae bacterium (assembly GCA_964419695.1). Lineage (GTDB taxonomy): Bacteria > Spirochaetota > Spirochaetia > SZUA-6 > RPPD01 > JAFGSW01. Next base: position 2,298 of record CAYQRT010000209.1, read on the forward strand.
GCACCTCTCCTACGAAGAGCAGCTGCGTTTTAAACGTACGCGTATCAGTGACGCGGTGGAACGGATCGGCCGTCTGGATCCCCTTCTGGTGCGGCCTGTCACAGGCCTGGCTGATCCCTGGCGTTACCGCAACAAGGTGACGTTCCACGTTACGGAGGAACGGGGCCGGACGGTCCCCGGCCTGCTGCGGGCCGACAGCCACCATGTAATCCCGGTTGAAGACTGCCTGCTGGCCGATCCCGCGGCCGTGCCTCTGGCCGCCCGGGCCCTCACCGCCGTGGCCAGCCGCCACGGTTCCGCCCTGGGCCTGGTGGAACGAATCATGGTGCGGACCGGTTGGGCCACCGGTGAACGGATGACGGTGCTGTACACGACGCCCGGCGCACCGCCGCTGTCCGCGGACGTCGGCGCGGCCATCGTGTCCGGAAACGCGTCGGTAACAAACGTCACCCAGATAGGCCTGCCTCGGCCAGGATCCAAAACCGCCCCGCCGCGACTCCTGTGCGGCCGCGGATATATTACGGAAAAACTCCGAGGAATCGCCTTCCGGATTTCCGCGGAGTCCTTCTTCCAGGTCAACACGCGGCAGGCCGAGGCGCTGTACGCCGCGGCCGTGGCCGCCGCCGCGCCCGGCCGGGAAGACCGCATCCTCGACGCCTACTGCGGTCTGGGGGGGTTCGCCCTGTGCTGCGCCCCCCGGGCCGCGGAAGTTCTGGGAATTGAACGCGATCGGCGCATGGTGCGCCTGGCCGGAGAGACCGCCGCCCGCAACGGGATCGCCAACGCCCGCTTTATCCGGGGAGACCTGGAGAAGGGACCGGCCCGCGACTGGCCTCCCCTCGACCGTTACTCCACCCTGATCATCGATCCGCCGCGCCGCGGCCTGGATCGCCGCTTCATCGCCTCGTGCGCGCGTCTGCCCCTCCGAACCATCATCTACGCCAGCTGCGATCCCGGCACCCTGGCCCGAGATTGCCGCCGCCTGGCCGACGTGGGGTTCTCGGTCAGGGAGATTATCCCTTTCGACATGTTTCCCCAAACCGTTCACGTGGAATGTCTGGCCTGCCTGGAGCGCGGCTCCCCCGGGGAGGCCCGGCCGCTCGACGCGCATAATGCGGCCCCCCGGTGATAATCTCCTGGGTGACCCTGAGATAGAGCATCCGGCTAGGCGAATTGGGCATAAAATTGAACAATGCGCGTGAAAACCGTGCTGAGGACTGTAAATTTTAAAAAAATAATGGGAAAAAGGCCGATTTTGGTTTATAATAAAGAAAAATAAGTCCTCATCCAAAAAGATTTCCAAATTCGTTGTAAAGAGTGCGTAATTTCGGTACTATCATGAGTTTAGGTGATGGAAAACGTCAACCTGTTGCTCGTCAAGCACGGGCAAAAAGAACTTGGTTTCCTCGTCAAACATCTGTCCAAGAACGGATACGCACTCGAAAAGGCTCAAACACGTAAAGACGCCCTGAAAATCCTGGCAGATAAAAACATTCACATCATCATTCTGAACGCCCCGTCCGTGTCCAGCGACGTGGTGTCAATCTGCAAGGAAATCAGGAAACGGTCCTACCAGAAACCGCTCCAAATCCTCTTTCTCACCTCGGTCCGGGATCCGAAAACCTACGAGCAGATGCTTGATATTGGCGCCGACGACTTTCTACGCAAACCGCTGGACGACCAGGAACTCCACGCCCGGGTAAAAGCCGCCGTGATCCGGCTGAAAAAACAGGCCAGCCTCTTTGAGGAACGAGAGTATTTCAAGAACGCCGTGTTCCAGGAAGAACAGCTTTCCTCCAAGATACTCGATCAGAACATCTTTTTGAAAAAAGCATTCCAGTCCGTGGCCAAGGAAAACAAGGAACTCAAAAAGTTGAAGAAGGAGCTGGAGAAGATCGCCATGTACGACACCCTCTCCGGACTCCTCAACCGCCTGAGTCTCTTCAACCGCATCGACATCGAGATCGAGCGGGCCATGCGCGCCATGTTCCCCCTTTCCGGCATCATGCTCGACATCGACCACTTTAAACCGATCAACGATAACTTCGGCCACCAGTGCGGCGACCTGGTGATCCGCGAGATCGGCGCGCGCCTGCGCAACCAGCTCCGCAAATACGACTACGCCGGCCGCTACGGCGGGGAGGAGTTTTTTATCATCCTGCCCAACACCAACCTGACCCAGGCCCTTTCCATCGGCGAACGCTTCCGCAAGGAGATCGCCAAAAGCAAATTCCCCTGCGGCGAGGAGGAGATCAGAATCACCGTCTCCCTGGGCGTCTCTCAATACCGGCCCAGCGAATCCAGGGAAAAATGGATCGACCGCGCGGACAAGGCCATGTACAAGGCCAAGCAGATGGGCCGCAACTGCGCCTGCACCGAATAGCTTAAAAAAGCCCGGACTGTGCCCGGAACCAGTTGTCCAGGGCCTTGATGCGGTTGTAGAAAGACTCCGTCTTGGACTCCATTATGCCGAAGGGATTGGCCCCTTTGACGCACACCAAGGAATAAAAAAGGATGTAGTCCCCCGCCGGATAAACGATGATGAAATACGCCAGGTTGTCCGGATCGATCAGGGGTATGATGCCGTACCATATCTTGTTGGCGTTGCTCATGGTCATGAGAAAGGCGCCGTCGGCGTAGCGGTACGTCACTGAGTAAAAATTTTCTCCGAAGGTCGAATCGTGCTGGAAAGTGTGGATCAAGCGATAGGGCGGAACGGGCCCCCGGTTTACCGGATCGGGCAGGCGCGTTCTGTTCTCCGCGGCCGGCACGCAGTAGGCTTCAATAAAAAGTTCCCGCATCCGCTTGCGGCTGGCCGAATAATATTCCAGGCCCTTGAGGGACGAAATTTTCAGCAGCGTGTTGTACAACCCCTGAACGGAGGCTTCACCGTCAAGAGGTTTGACGGTTTTGTGCACCACGCAGTATTCCACACCGAACATCGGCTTCAGTTCCCCCAGGGCCTCTTGCACCCGCCGGCCCAGGGCCAGCCGGGGGATGAAAGTGGGCGATTCATTCTCCTTGAAAATCGAGGACAGTTCTCCCTGCCGCTCCAATTGCCGCGCGTCGGCCGGGGAGAACAGTTCGCTCAACCGGTCGGGCAGTTCCGCGCAGAGCGTAACGGCCGTGAGGGTGAACAGGAGGATCGTTGCGCAGGGCGTCTTTTTCATGGTATCCTTGTCCGCGGGAACGCCGGGCGCATCGGGAGCACCGCGCGCCCCGCAACGGTCGCCCCGCCCGTCGGACAGGGATCGCCTTTGCTATCCCGCTTTATTGTAGAGTATACCGCTCTCCGCCCCTTCCATCCAGGCGGCGGAAAGCGCCAACATTTCCTGCTTCCAATGTAGCACGGAAACTTTTCATCGGCAAAGGAGTAAAGACCGCGAATGAGAAAAACGATCGCCTTTACGGGCGGCGGCACGGGCGGCCAT
>CAYQRT010000210.1:0-5677 GCA_964419695.1 uncultured Spirochaetaceae bacterium
ACCCTGGGCCCGATAGAGGTTCTGTACCTCCGTGACGGCATCGGCCTGCAGGCCCACATCATGACCGACACGTCGCTCGGCGGTTTGGCCGGGTACATGCAAAGACTCGCGGACCTGGGATTCGAGATCGAACTCACGGAAGTGGACGTGCGCCTGATACAGTTCCAGTTCGAGCCGGACCCGTACCAGGCGCAGGGCGAGTTCTACGCGCGGCTGCTCGGCCTCTGCCTGCAGAATCCCCGCTGCCGGGGGATGACCTTCTGGGGTTTCAGCGACGACGACGCCTGGCAGGACGACGAGCCGCTGTACTTTCCGAAACCGAACGAACCGTACTTTTTCGACGCGCGGATGAACCCGAAACCCGCCTACACCGAACTGTACAACACATTGAAAAATGCGTACGATGCCCGACGCACGCCGGGCGGGACACAGAAGAATTGACGAGGGTATACGAACAATGAACGCTTCTTCGCTGTTTTCAGGACGAATGATTGAGGTCTTCAAGCAGGCGCTGGCCGGTGGCGCCGTTTCCGCGGGGCGGGCTCTGTCCGCCGTTCTTTTCCAGCACCGGCAGGCACGGCGGCGTCGGGCCGCCGAACGGCGCGGGAGCGTGGTGCCCGCCGTACTGATCGCCAGCATTACCCGGCGCTGCAACCTCGACTGCGCGGGCTGTTACGCCAAAACCTTGCGGCCGGCGGCGGGCAGTGCGCAGGGTGAGGAACTCTCCGACGAGCGGTTCATGCGTTTGTTCCGGGAGGCGGTCGAACTGGGCGTGGGCGTGATTCTGGTAGCCGGGGGCGAGCCCCTGGTCAGGCGCGGTCTCTTGGAGAAACTCGGGGCTTTGCCCGGTCCGACCGTCCTGGTGTTTACGAACGGTACCCTCATCGAGACCGATGCGCTTCGTCTCTTCGGCCGGACCATGTTTCCCGTTTTCAGCGTGGAAGGGAGCGCGGCCTTTACCGCCGAGCGGCGTGGGACGGGCGTTCATGAAAAAGCCCTGGAGCGGGCGAGGGTGATCCGCGACCGCGGCGGGCTTTTCGGCCTTTCGGTGACGGTAACGTCGGAAAACATCGATACCGTACTTTCGTCCGCCTTTCGTGAGAGTGTGGCGGACCTGGGCGCGGCCGCGCTTTTTCTGGTCGAGTTCGTGCCGGTGGCGCCGGGAAGCGACCGTCTGGTCCTCACCCCAGCGCAGCGCGCGGCGCTGAACAATTCCGGACTGCAGGCGAATATGCCCTGCCCGGTCATCGTCCTGCCCGGCGACGAGGAAGCCTACGGCGGCTGCATGGCCGCCGGCCGGGGATTCATCCACCTGGCCCCCGACGGTACGCTCGAGGCCTGCCCCTTCGCCCCCTACTCCGACGCCAACGCGGACCGGGTCGGGTTGGCGGCCGCTCTCAATTCTCCCCTCATGCGCGCCATCCGGGAACGCCATCATGAGCTGACTGAGACCAGCGGCGGGTGCGCCCTGGCGGGCCAGGCCGGTTGGGTGGCCTCCCTCGGCGCGTGCGCCCCGGATGCGGTGGAGGGACGCGTGGAAGCGCCGTCGGGCTTCGCCTCCCTCTAGATCGAACAAAGGGGGAACGGGTATGATGAAGCGGATCGTCATTATTGGTGCGGTCATGGGGCCGTATCGTCCGCCTCGCGGCAGCGTTGCCGGCGATCCGCGCCGAGTGAATTTTCAACTGTTCATTTTACCGAAATTTTAAGCCGCCCCTGAACCGTATATCCGCCGGCGGGCCAGTCAAAATAGGCGCGGATTTCGTAGTCGCCGGCCGCCACTTTGTCGAACGTGTGGCTGCCCTCCTCCTCCTCTTGGGTGTAAAACCATTGTCCATACGACGTATCCGCTTCTTTGGCCGGTATCAGGGTGATCCAGTCGTTTTCATTGCCGGGAAAACCGGACCAGGTGACGGTGATCCTTTCGGAGGAGGCGTAGCGCGCCTTCTGGGTCTTGATCGCGGCCGCCTGTGTGCGGCCGTTGGAGAAGATCCCCGTGTCCTCCCCGTCGTCCCCCTCATCGGCGTAGACGTAGACGTCGGCCGACGAAAGAATCATACCGGTTTCACTCTGGATGACACGGACTATGAATTCGGTGCGTTCCTCGGTCACGAGGATGGTGCCCGCCACCACGGCGTCCACGGAGAGTATTTTGCCGATCCGCGCGGCCGTGGCCGAATCCACGGCGCCGGACAGGGAGAAATTCTGTTCCTTGAGGATCTCGTCCAGCCGGCTGCGTTCGATCACCAGAAAGTGGCCCTGCACCACGATCTCGTGGGTGATTTTCTCCGTGGCGTACCGGGCGTAGCTGTCACCGGGCCGGCCGATGACGTCGAACCCGTACACGGCTATCCGCTTCCCGGTGAGGTGGGCTTCGGCCGCGGCCAGCCGCGTGGCCATCAGGGGAAAGGCCCCGTCGAAATCATCGGCCTCTTCGGCGCCCAGGGGAGCAAGGCCCAAAAGGACAAGCAGGATGGCGGAGGACAGAAGGATACGCATGAACCGGACTCCTTTCGGGCACGGAACCGTCCGCCCGCGCGGTACGGCCGGCTGCTTCCCGGTGGACGGGCGGCGGCCTTACCTACATGATAGGAGATGGCCGTTCCGCCGTCAAGATGGAGCAGGCCGGACGCGGAAAAATCGTCTGTAACCATTTATCCTCCCTTTACTTTTAATTCGGTACGGCGTAAATTCGATGTATCACCTGTATCAGTAAGGAGTCTTTCATGAAACGCGTGATCCCGCTTCTCGCCTTGGCGCTGGTGGCGCTGGTCGCTTGTCCCTCCCGGAAAGCGGTGAGGAAGCCGAACGCCCTGCCCTTTGACGAGGCGGTCACCTACGGCGTGCTGCCCAACGGGCTGACGTATTATATCCGGGCCAACCAGAAACCCGAACAGCGGGTCGAACTGCGCCTGGCGGTCAACGCCGGTTCGGTGCTGGAGGACGACAACCAGCGCGGTGTCGCCCATTTTCTGGAGCATCTGGCCTTCAACGGCACCACGCATTTCAAGAAAAACGAGCTGATAAGCGTCCTGGAGTCCATGGGCATGCGATTCGGCAACGATCTGAACGCCTCCACCAGCTACGACCAAACCGTCTACCGGCTGCAGGTGCCGGCGGACAACGACAAGGGACTGGACACGGGCCTTCTGATTTTGGAGGATTGGGCCCACAACATCGTGTTGGACAAAGCCGAGGTGGACAAGGAGCGCAAGGTCATCATGGAGGAGTGGCGGCAGGACCGCGGCGCCGGGGAACGCATCCGGGAGCAGCAGCTTAAATTCCTCTTTGCCGACTCGCGGTATCTGGAGCGGCGTCCCATCGGCAGCATGGAGATCGTCTCCACGGTGACACCGGACACCATCCGCAAGTTCTATACCGACTGGTACCGGCCGGACCTGATGGCCGTGATCGTGGTGGGCGCGGTCGATCCGAAAGCCGTGGAAGAGAAGATCAAGGAGCATTTCGGGGGCATTTCCCCGCCGTTCTTCCCCCGGCCCCGCCTGGAATACGGCGTGCCCTTCAATTCGTTTCCCGTGGCGAGCGTGGTCAAGGACAAGGAGGCCACCGACACCGCCTTCAACCTTTACATCAAGCGCCCCGTGCGGCCCCTGGAGACGGAGGACGATTACCGCCGTATGCTCTCCGAATATCTCTATCACAACCTGCTGTCCGCCCGGCTGTCCGAGATCGCCCAGCAGCCGGACTCACCCTTCCTGCAGGCCTACTCGACCCAGGGACGAATCGTGCGCGGCCTGGAGGCGGTGGTGCTCGGCGCCACGGCCAAGGAGGGCCGGCTGCGTCAGGCCCTGGAGCGCGTGATGCTGGAAGTGGAGCGCGCCAAGCGATTCGGATTCACGAACGCCGAACTGGATAGGGAGAAGCGCTCCCTGCTGGCGGGAATAGAACAGTCCTACAACGAGCGCGACAAGAGGAATTCCGCGGCTCTGATCCAGGAATACGTCAGGCATTTCCTGGAAAACGAAGCCAGTCCGGGCATCGAATACGAATACGAATTATACAAGCGTTTTGTGCCGGCGTATACGGTCGCACAGATCAACGCCTTGGGCGCCGACCTTTTTACGGATAACAACGAGGTGCTGTTAGCCCATGCCCCCGACAAGGCCGGCGTGGACGTGCCCGACATGAGCGACCTGTTGCAGGTGCTCTCCCGGGTGAAGACGGCCCAGCTCAAACCGTATGAGGAGGAAATGATCGACCGGCCCCTGGTGGCGACTCCCCCGGCCAAGGGCAAGGTCGTCTCCGAAAAAACCGACAAACAGCTGGGCCTGGTGGTTTGGGAATTGTCGAACGGCGTGCAGGTGACCCTCAAGCCGACCGATTTCAAAAACGACGAGATCGTCATGCGCGCCTACCGCGCGGGCGGCCATTCACTGGCTTCGGACAAGGACTACATCCCCGCCGCCGCCGCCGCCGATCTGGTGAGATTTTCCGGCGTCGACGGGTTTACCCGCGTGGAGCTGGAGAAGAAGCTCTCCGGAATCCAGGCGTCCGCGGCGCCGTATATCAACGAATTAAGCGAAGGATTGTCCGGCGGCGCCCGGCCCAAGGACGTGACCACGCTGTTCGAACTCACCTATCTCTATTTTACAGCCGCCAAAATCGACGCCGACGCCTTTCTAACCTACAAGGAACAACTGGCCACGGCCCTGGCCCAGCGCTCCGCCTCACCGGAGAACGTTTTTTCGGATACGGTGCAGGTCCTGCTTTCACAGAATCATCTGCGCGCCCGTCCCATGGTCACGGAGGATTTGGCCAAATTGAACGCCGACGCGTCGCTGGGTTTCTACCGGGAGCGCTTTGGAGACGCCTCCGATTTTAAATTTTACTTCGTAGGCAATATTGATCCGGCGTCCTTCAAACCGCTGGTGGAGACCTGGCTGGGCGGATTGCCCGCCGCGGGACGGAAGGAAACCTGGAAAGACTCAGGCGTACGCCGGCCGCCGGGCGTGGTGACCCGTGATCTCCGCCTGGGCAAGGACCCCAAGGGCCAAACGGCGCTTATTTTCGATGGTGATTTTACGTGGAACATGGCCAACCTCACCGCGCTGCGCGCCCTGGCCGAGGCGGCCGAGATCCGGCTCAACGCGGTGATTCGGGAGAAGGAGGGCGGCACGTACAGCCTGGGCGTGTACGACTTTCCCCAGCGGATACCGCGGCAGGAATACCTGTTCTACATCGCTTTCGGGGCCGATCCGGCGCGGATCGCGGCGCTGGAAAGCCGGGTGCTGGCGGAGATGGAATCGTTTAAATCCAAGGGGCCCACGGAGGAAGAGTTCCAGAAGGCCCAGGAGATCATCCTCAAGGAGCGGGAGGTCAACTTGAAGAGCAATACGTTCTGGGCCGAGGTGCTCAAAAACTATGCCTCCTGGGGCGAGCCCGCCAGCCGCATTGTCGAATACGCCGATTATATCAAGCGGTTGACGCGGGAGGATCTGCGCCGGGCGGCCGGGCGTTACCTGAATGCGAACCGGATGGTCCGCGTCACCCTCTACCCGGAGGGAAAGCCTTAAGGAAACCTCGAAAAACTACTGTTTTTCGAGGTTCCCTTAATCTCATTTCCCGGCCTCGAACCGGGTCGGAATAGAAAAAAGGATATGCATAATGAAATAATCCTTTGAAATGACAGGGCGGTTATGGCTAGGTTTTCGGGGTG
>CAYQRT010000211.1:0-1754 GCA_964419695.1 uncultured Spirochaetaceae bacterium
CTCCACCACCTCGAACAGTTCCGGACGCACCTGGCTCTTTTCATCGATCAGTTCGTAGAGGCGGACCGGGGTGTTGATGCCCACCACCCGCACCCGGTCCAGGCGCCGGGTGAGAAAGTCCCGCCCGCCCTCCTGCTGGGTGCTCTCACTCATGAGGATCCAGGTGCCGTATTGCTTGTTAACGCCTTCCAGGCGGGAGGCCAGATTCACGTGGTGGCCCATGATGGTATAATTGAGTTTATCCTGCGAACCCATGTTGCCCACCAGCATGTCCCCGGTATTGACGCCGATGCGCGTGAAGAGCGGTTTGGGGGAGAGTTTCTGGTCCGCGATGTGCTCGTTCATGATTTTTTCGATTTTCTTCATCCGCACCGCGGCCAGGCAGGCATGGTGGGCGTGCCGGGGCAGGGGGATGGGCGCGCCGAAGAAGCTGACGATGGCGTCCCCCACGTATTTATCAAGCGTGCCGGAGAGCTGGAGGATGATATTGCCCATGTCAGTAAAATAACTGTTGAGCAGCCGGACCAGTTCCGGCGGAGTGAGCAGTTCCGAAAATCCGGAAAACCCCTTGATGTCCGTAAAGAGCGCGGTGAGTTTCTTCTGTTCGCCGCCCAGGTTGAGCTTGGAGGGGTCGGCGATCAGTTCGCTGATCACTTCTTTGGAAACGTAGCGGGTGAAGGCGTTGCGGATGAAGTTCTTCTCCTTGGCCGTGCGCAGAAAATTGAGCACGGTGAAGACCACGAAGACGATGAGCGTGGCGAGCACGGGCGATACGACATGCGGGTACACGCCGGTCAGCACGAAGAAGAGCAAAAGCCCGCCGGCGCATACCAGCAGGGTGCCGACTCCGGCCAACACCGACGCCAGCGGGTTTTTTATGCCGAATACCAGGAAGAAAACGCCCAGGGTGAATACCGCGGTTAGGATGATCGACGTCCACCAGGGAGTGTCGTCTAAAAACTGCCGCTGGAGGATGGTATTGACGACCGTGGCATGCATGCCCACATTGGGGAAATCCGCCTCAAAGGGCGTCACGCCCAGATCGGTGGTGGTGGCGGCCGTGAGACCGGTGATGCAGATGGCGTCCTTGAGGTCCTTGGCCAACCGTTCGCGGAGTTTTATAAACTGCGGCAACAGACGCTCCCTGTCGGCTTGAAACACGGCGTGAATGGTGGCTTCAATATTTTCAGCCGCGGCCTTGTCGCCGGTCGCAATACCGCTCACCAGCGCCGCCTCGTTTTCCGCGGAAAGAAATTCACCCAGCTTCCGGATGAACGCTGCGTGTTGTTCGCGGTAGACGGCCGGGTCGACGCCCGCGCCTCCGTCACGCAGTCCCTTCTTCATGGCCTCGACCGGTTGATAAAATTCCGACAGAAATTCGTCCGGGCCGAACGACACGGCGATCACCCCCGCCTGCTGCAGGGAGGCGATGATGTTAAGGTTGTAGATCAAGTCCGCTTCGGTATTGTCGTACTCGAGCAGCGCCCAGAACGACAACGGCCTGAAACTGGTTTTGGTGGTTTTCCTGGACCAGTTGACGAGCATGGTGCCGTCCTCGGCCAGGGGAATGACAATGTCGGTGACGCCGGCCCCGGGCACCTGCGCGCCTTTCAGGACAACCTTGTCCGACGGATTCTTGCCCCACTGGCAAGGATGATCGGGCGTATCGATGGCAATATGAATATCCTGTTTCGGCTTCCACCGAATCGTGATCTCATCCCCCTGGAAAATCTGGTTGAGATCGGTCCAGGCCG
>CAYQRT010000211.1:1764-5609 GCA_964419695.1 uncultured Spirochaetaceae bacterium
CAACCTTGTCCGCCGCAATATCCACGGAGGGATCCCCCAGGTAAGACAGCAGAGCGGCCAGGCCCAATTGGGGAATGACATGCCCGTCCTTCCGGTAAAACAGGGTGATCCTTCGCATGATCCCGTCCGGCTGATCCGGCTTGATATTGACAAACCCCGCTCCCGCGGCGCCGTCCAGCACCGGTGTTACCGGGAAAACGACGTCCGGCGCGTCAGGCACCCGGTCGTTTTCCCCGGTTACGTGGGAAAGAAAAAGTTTGCGGGCCAGGGCGGCGTCCAGTCCCTTGACCCGGCCCAGATCCTCTTTGGGAATATTGGCGGCCATGAAGGCCCGGCCGAAAGCGCGCGCCGCCCGCCCCAGGGCCAGATCGCGATCCAGGGTGATTTCATTCATGCGATCGAGCAGTTTTTGTTTGGCGGAGGTCAGTTCGTCGGTGTACATGGGCACAACCGCCTTCAGGTCCCGGAGGCGGATGAGGCCTTCGGAGAGGGCCTGGGCCAGGCTGATGAAATTGGATTCCAGGTCCCGGAAGACCCGGTCATAGGCCTCATTCACGCCGGCATACCGGCTCATGTTGATGCCCGGTGCGCTCGGCTGATCGTACAGGATATCAAAGACGGCCTGCGACGCGCCGAATTCCGTCAGCGCCACCAGGCCCTTGGCTATGTAGTCCCGCGGCCAGGGCCACACGGTTTTGGATTTATCCAATGCCTCGTCGTCCACGTTCACAAAAACAATGGCCGGATCCTCGGGCACGGCGGGACGCAGGGAAAGGGCGAAGTCGTATACGCGGTGCTCGATCGGATCCAGGGCGGACGCCCCCTCCAGCACGGAAAAAAGGGCAATGCAGGCCAGCGGTATGATTCCCATGAGCAGCATTTTCTTGAGCACCTTCGCCTCCTCCGTCATTTTTTACGGCAGCTCATTGCCGTTCCCGCGCATTTGGGGTAAAAACAGGGAATATCAGGCCCGATCAGGTTGTTTTTACCCGTGCGGCATGATATATTTCTACTATTCAATACAGTATACAATTTTTTCCCATATTGAGAAGGAGAAAAACGTGAAAAAACAATGGATTTGTTTTTTTATATTTTTCATTACCGCCGCCGTTCTTGTTTTTCCGCAGTCCAACGCCTTTATAGACTCGGTCCTTGAAAAGAAGGAAGCCTCCCGCGGCGACGCCTTTTTCCTGGCCCTGTCCTCGGCCGGACTGGTCAAACCCGAAGGCACGGTGGCCGAGGCCATGAATTACCTGGAGACGAACCAATGGGACCTGCCCCGCGATCCCGCCGCTCCCGTCACCCTGGGCGAACTCTGCTACGCCCTGATGCGCGCCCACCAACTCAACGGGGGGGTCATGTATGCCGTCTTTCCCGGCCCGCGCTACGCGGCCCGGGAATTTGAATATCTGGGCTGGGTGCGCCGCGCCCCGGTCCCCTCCCGCCGGGTTTCGGGGGAGGAGGCGCTCCAGATAGTAGGCCAGGTGCTGGAATTCAAGGCGCCCTCCGCCGGAATGGAGGAAGCCCCATGAAAAAGTGTCTATTGTTGATATGCCTGGCCCTGGCGGCGCCCGCCCTCTTCGCCTTCGACTTCGGATTGACCATAGAAAACACCACCGGCGTCATCACCACCGAGAACAACCAGTTTTTACAGAAGGACAAGGCCTCCCTCTGGACGCTGTTCGATCTTTCGGAAACGGCTTCCATAAATATAGAAGGGTTTTACAGTTTCCGCCTGCAGGATCCCTATCACGCCTACTCCCTGGACCGGCTGGAGCTGGCCATGGACTTTCCCGTGATCGGCGAGCATTCCTTCCTGTTCGGCTTCGCCCTGGGACGCCTGCGCGCCGCGGACTTCACCGGCTACATCGTCTCCCATCCGGTGGACGGCGCCCGCCTGGTCTATCGTAATGCCTTCATGAACGTGGAGCTGGCCGGCGGGTTTACGGGCCTGATCTTCAAGGGGGAGTCCACCCTTTCCATGTCCATTGAAGACCAGAACTACGCGCCTCCGTACATCGCCCTGGTGCCGCCGCGGCTCGTCGGCGTGCTCAACCTGAACTTCCCCGAGGCTTTCGCCTACCAGACGCTCGACTTCACCGTGGTGGGCAACCTGGACCTGCACGATGAATCAACCGTCATTCAACCGGGCGTGGTGATGTTGCCTGATTTCAACAACGGCGGCAAGTTCAGCTCCCTGTACGCGGGCGTAGGCTTGAACGGCCCCCTGTTTGAAAATTTTTACTGGGAATTATTCGGCATCTTCGAATACGGGCAAACGCTTTCCTACCTCTATTCGGATGGAACCTACTTCTATGAACCGTTGCTGGCCTTTATTGCCGGCTTCAAACTGGATTGGTATTTTCCTGATTTCTGGAAATCCAAACTAAGCCTGGACGTGATCGTGTCCAGTGGTGACGGCGATTACGAAAACTACCTGGAAGGGAACACTGACTCCTACTCCCTGCAGTTCGTGCCCGTCACCCGGCCCACCATCGGGCTGGTCTTCGCCCAGCAGCTCACCAACCTGATCGTGGCGCGGCTGGAGTACTCGTTCAAGCCCTTCACCTCGGACAAGAAGGATCTGGGGGACAAACTGCAGATGGCCCTGAGCATACTCACCTATTTCCGCGCCGCCAAATCCGACGTCTCCGATTCGCGCGGGCTTAATTCCGGCTCCGACGACTATTACCTGGGCAACGAAATCGATCTCATTACCGGTTTCAAGCCGCTTTCCGACCTGGGACTGGAACTGGCACTGGGCCTCTTTCTGCCGAACAATTATACGGCCACGAGCGCCTTCTCTCCCACCGGCCGCGGAATTGAGTTCCTGGCCCGGTTCATGCTCGTGCTTGAAATTTAACCCGATATTGGAGGTGCGCCATGCAGCGTAAGCAATATTTGTTATTCACCGCCTTCGCTCTTTTGTTCTTCACCGTGTTCGCGCTTTCCGCCCAGGCCCAGGCCAAGGTGCTGCGGGTAAGCGGCAAGGTCGAGGTCAAAGCCCCCAGGGGCGCCTGGATTACGGCCCGGCCCGGCATGTCAGTATCCGCGGGCTCGTTCGTGGCCACGGGGTTCAAGTCCAGCGCCCGGATCCAGCTCAACCAGGCCACCCTCTACGTCAAACAGCTGACCCGGCTGACCCTGGAGCAGATCGCGCGCAAACAGAATGTGGTCACCACCAACCTGTTTATCCGCACCGGCAGCCTGGAGGCGGACGTCAAGCGGGGCACGGAATACACCCACGACTTCAAGGTGCGCAGTCCGGTGTCCACGGCCGCGGTCAAGGGCACCCGGATCAGGTACGACGGCATGGAACTTTCCGTGCGCGACGGCAAGGCCGTGCTCTTCAATCTTTTGGGCCAGCCCATGACGGTCTTCCAGGGGGACGCGGCCATGAGCGCCAACGGCTTCGACCTCCTGAACAGCAAGCTTCTCAAGGGCCTGCTTTTCCGGCTGCGCCTGTACCTGAGGCGCTTCGGAGGCAAGCTGAGCGGCCTGTCTGATTTCAAGATCCTGAGTGACGATACGATCGTGATCTTCTACCCGATTTGGGATTGATATGCCGTTTCCGCCGCCCTCATCCGGGCGGCGGAAATATTTTATTTACCAGGAAAATGAATTATAATAATAAGTAGAAACTCTACTAGAGGACGGTGCAGGATTGCCCGTCCGGGAGAGGTGCCCATGAAACGCAAGAGTATTGTCTCTGTACTGGTGCTATCTATTATAATTCTCCTCCTTTTTTCCCAATGCGAATTCTTCGTGGGCGAGCATGAACACGGCAACCTGTCCATAGACACCTACAGTCTCTTTGGCGACGAGGAAAGTGGGCGTTACATTGG
>CAYQRT010000212.1:0-5603 GCA_964419695.1 uncultured Spirochaetaceae bacterium
CGTTGCCGCGCACCGGACCGTCCAGGCGCTGCAGGTTGCAGTTGACCACGAAGATGAGGTTGTCCAGGTATTCGCGCGCGGCCAGGGTGAGGGCGCCCATGGATTCGGGCTCGTCCATTTCGCCGTCGCCCAGAAAGGCCCAGACCTTGCGGCCGGACGTGTCGAGCAGGCCGCGATCCTCCAGGTAGCGCATGAAGCGCGCCTGGTAGATGGCCTGGATGGAGGCCAGGCCCATGGAGACCGTGGGATACTCCCAGAAGTCCGGCAGGAGCCAGGGGTGCGGGTAGGAAGGCAGGCCGCCGCCCGGTGACAGCTCCCGGCGGAAGTTGTGCAGCTGCTCCTCGGTCAGGCGGCCTTCCACGAAAGCGCGCGCGTACACGCCCGGGGCCGCGTGCCCCTGGAAGTAGACCACGTCCCCTCCCCCGGGCGCGTCCTTGCCGCGGATGAAGTGGTTGAAGGCCACTTCGGTGAGCGTGGCCTGGGAGGCGTAGGTGGAGATGTGGCCGCCGATGCCGGCTTCCCGCCGGTTGGCCTGCACCACCATGGCCATGGCGTTCCAGCGGATGATGCTTTTCAGCCGGCGTTCCAATTCTCGTTTGCCCGGATAAGGAGGCTGGACGGACAGGGGGATGGTGTTGATATAGGGCGTGGTGCCGGGACAGGCCACGGACACGCCGTGCTCCTGGGCCCGGATTTGAAGCAGCCGCAAAAGCTCCTTCATGCGCACCGGCCCCTCGCTTTCAAAAACGTAATCCAGGGACTCAATCCATTCCCGGTCCTCCTGCCGTTCGATGGCGTGCTTTCCGTCGTCTTGGATCGTCATGGACTGTCTCCTTTCACTTTTATTTCTGCATAAACTGTTTACAATATAAAAAAAGTAGCGATGAAAATCCACCTTGTACCGAATGTTTTCTTGTCAAGGAGCGTGACCCGCCATACAAACTGATAAACGGAGGGAAACCACCGATGGCACCGAAGGCACCGAAAAGAAGGGAAAATGTTTCCCCGTCTGAACTCTTTCCCTTCGGTGTTCATCGGTGTATTCGGTGGTTTTTCATCATTTTCGCATACGCACCGGGAAAAATGAGTCACCCGATTCGTCTTGCGTTCTTCCCGCCGATCGTTTACGATGCGAAGGAATGAAGTTGCCGGACAAGATTCGGGTTTATGGAACAAACGGTTAATGAAGATCTTCTGATCTCCTGCGAAACGACCCATTCAGCCGTCTTCCGCGTATACGAACCGGAAGAGGTAAGCGTGGTGGCGGGGGCCTCCCCCCGCTGTCTGCGCGAAATCAATATGAAGATGGTACGGGCCGACGGCGTGCCGCTGCGGCGGCGGCTGGGCGGCGGCGGCGCGGTCGTGCTTTCCCCGGGCATGCTTGTGACGGCCTTGGTGACGGAGACGGCCTCCCCCTTCCATAACCGGGAATACGCGATGATCGTCAACTCATGGATTAAGGAAGCCCTGGAAAGTCTCGGGGTACGCGGCATCGAGGAGCGGGGGATCGCGGATCTGGCCGTGGGCGGACGCAAGATCCTCGGATCCTCCGTGTACCGCCGGCGTAATGTTTTTTTCTACCAGTCGTCGCTCCTGGCGGCCAATGACATCGGCTTCTTTGACCGTTACCTCACCGCGCCGGTCCGGGAACCCGATTACCGGGCGGGGAGAGGCCACCGGGATTTCTGCGTCACTGTACGGGAATGCGGCTACCGCCTCAGCCTCGCTGCCGTACGGGAGCGTCTGGCGGCCGTGGCCGGCGCGCATCAGGGCATTCCCGTATTACCGGCAACCGCCGCGGATGACTGACGGCCGGCCTTCAGCCCCCGACGGTGACGGGCCGGAAACCGCCCACCATGGGCAGGTGGGAAATTCGGTAATCCTCCAGTCCCCCCGGGAAGCGGACCACGTGTTTAAACCCCAAATCGACCAGTTTTTGCGCCACCACCTCCGAATCATCGCTCCCGAACCCTTCCCCGTACACAATGATGAGTTCATCGCGGGGCAGACATTGCGGCGCCGTTTTTTCAACCTCCCCGGCGGGGATGCAGATGGCCCCGGGGATGTGCTCCCGCACGTGAAAAGATTTGGGAAGCGTATCCACCAGCGTGAACCGCTTGGAGGAAAACAGCAACGTCTTGAACTGCGACATGGTGATTTGTGCGATCATACCCAACCTCCTCGCATTTTCATGATACATCTATTATCACGAAATGGGCGGCCGGTATAACAGTGGGGAATTCAGCTTTTTATTGATCTTTTTCCACCGCTCCCTAATATCCGAAGGCACGGACGGCGGCGCCCGTGGTCAGGGACGGGAATCTCCCTCGGCGCCGGCCCGCGTTTCCCGCCGCCTGAACTGGGCGGGCGTCTCACCGACGATCTTCTTAAAGAGGCGGATAAACGATTCGGGATTCTGGTAGCCCACCTTATAAGAAATTTCCTTGATGTGCAGATCGGTCTCCCGCATCATCTCCTTGGCCTGCTCGATCCGGACGTGGTTTTTATAGACCGTAAACCCCATGCCCATGTGCCGTTTGAAAAAGCGGGAAATATACTTGGGGCTGAGAAAGACGAGCGCCGCCGCCTCTTCCAGGCTGATATTTTTATGAAAGTTCTTTTCAATCGCGTATTTGATCTTGTCGATGACGCCCTGCACCCCGTCCCGCCGCTGATCGAGGAGCGCCTTGATCGTACGCAGGGCCTGGGGAACGCGCAGCGGTTTCTGCAGAAAATCGTCGGCGTGGCCGCGCAGCGAATTGAGGAGCACTTCCCGGCTGTCGCTGCCCGTGAACATCACAATGGGCAGGGCGGGATCGCCGGCCTTGATCCGGGCCAGCACCTCCGTTCCCGGCATACCGGGGAGCTTGACGTCCAGGATGACCAGATCCACGACATGGGGGCCGGCCAGCAAGGCCAGCGCCTCCTCCCCGCTGGAGGATTCCAGAACGGCATACTCCTCCTGGAGAATGTCGCGGAATTCCTCCCGGAACGCCCGGTCATCGTCCACTAAAAGCACGGTAAATGGCATTGACCCCATGGTAACCAATTTTTATACACAGAGCAACCGGTCTTGCCCGGACGGCCCGCTTCTGGTACACTGGCGCATCGCATACACCGAGTAGTCGCACATCGGAAGGGAATGGGAAACGCATGAACCCGCCCGAAAAAATCCCCCTCCTGCTTCTGCTGGCCGCGGTCACCGCCGCGCAGCTGTCATCCATCCGGCCCGCGGCCGTCAATCTGATCGGATACGGCGGCACGCCGTGAGACTGCGCACCATCGTCCGCGCCGGCACGATCATCTTCGGCTTGATTCTCCTGGCCGGCACGGCGTTATTCGTGGTTGCTTCGATTCAAGTGGGATGGCTGAGCGCCCAAGTCGATATCGCGGAACGCGTGGAACGGTCGGCCGACAACATCTCCTACCTGTCGGACGAGTTCGTGGAATACGGCGAGGAGCGGCAGCGCCGCCTCTGGGAGACGGAATTCGCCTCCCTGGCCAACGCGGTGGCCCGCCTGGCTCCCGATACGGCGGAGGAACAATCGCGGGTGGCGCACATCAGCGAGAACATCAGGCGAACGCGCGCGGTGTTCGACGACGTGGCGGCCCGGGCCGGGGCCGGGGCGGCCTCCGGTGATCCCTCCGCCGCGGAGGCGTTCAAACACCTGGCTTTCAGCCGCCTGGCCGTGCACAACCGGATGGTCGTGGCGGACGCCGTGGCCCTGAGCCGCGGCCTGCGCAAACGGGCGGATGATTCGGTCACCCGGACCCTCGGGCTGCTCCTGGGGATACTGGCCGCGTTCATTGTCTTCTTCCTGGGCGTTCACGTCCGCATCAACCGCAGGATGTTCGAATCCCTCTCCCTCCTCCAGCGGGGAACGAAGATCGTGGGGGACGGAAATCTCTCCCACCGGATCAATTACGCGCGCCGGGACGAGTTCGGCGACCTGACCGGGGCTTTCAACGCCATGACCGCCCGCCTGGGCGAGACCACCGCCTCCAAACGGGAACTGGAGGAGGAAGTGGACCGCCGCCGCCGGACGGAAGCGGCCCTGCGCTCAAGCGAGGAGCGGTTCGCCACCACCCTGGCCAGCATCGCGGACGCCGTCCTGGCCACGGACGTACACGGCGTGATCGCCTTCCTGAACGGGGCCGCCGCAAGATTGACCGGCATCGCCGCGGCCGGGGCCCTGGGGCGGCCGTTGTCCGAAATTCTGGTCCTGGTGGACGGGCGGACCGGCGACCCGATCGCCGACCCGGTCGCCGCGGTGCTGGAAACCGGCACCCAGCGGCCCCTGGGCGACCAGACCGTGCTTATCCGCGCCGACGGCACCCGCGTGCCCGTGGCCGACAGCGGCGCCCCCATCCTGGATAGAGACGGCGAGATCAGCGGCGTGGTGCTGGTGATGAGCGACGTCACCGAACAACGCCGGGCCGAGGAGGTGCTGCGCCGGGACCATGCGACCCTGGAACGGCTGGTGGAGGAAAAATCGCGCGACCTCCTGGCCGCACGGCGCGAGGCCGAGGAGTCCCGCCGCCTTTCCGACATCGGCACGTTCGCGGCCTCGGTGGCCCACGATCTCCGGAATCCGCTGAACGTGATGTCGATCGCCCTTTACAATATCAAACGCAAGACGGATATCCGACCGATCGAAACCCACGTGCGCACCATCGAGGGAAAAATCAAGGAAAGCGAGCGGATCATCCACAATGTGCTGCAGTATTCGCGGCGGAGAGCGGCCGCCAAAACCGAGGTGGACCTCTACGCGCTGGTGGCTGAATCGGCGCAGGCCGCCCAGGTCGGATTCCGCAAACGGGCGGCCGTTACCCTGCGGCCGGAGGAACCGGTGATCATCCGCCTGGAGGCGGATCCCGTTCAGCTGCGCGAGCTGTTCCAAAACATCCTGTCCAATGCCCTGGACGCGGTTCCCGATGAGGCGGGCGCCGTCGACATCTCCATCGATTCCAATGACAACCTGATTACCGTTGCGGTCTCGGACAACGGTCCGGGCGTAGCCCCCGCCAACCGGGAAAAGATTTTCGACCCCTTCTTCACCACCAAGCCGGACGGCATCGGCCTGGGCCTGGCCATCTGCCGGCGGATCGTCGCGTTCCACAATGGCTCGCTTTCCTGGCCGACGCCGCGGGCGGCGGCACCACGATCCTTCTCACCTTCCCCTCCCCCTAGCAGGCTGTTGAAAAGGTTCCCCTTTTTGCGGCAGCCGGCCAGTCCGCTCGTTCCCGCCTTACCGCGCGTCCCCGGGGACGATCGCCACCTCGGCCGTTTCACGACGCCGTACGATCTTAAGCGTTACCGCCTTACCGGGCGTCCACTTGGAAAGAAAGCGGTGGATGTCGTCCACCGAATTGACTTCGGTATCACCGATCCGGTAGATGAAATCGCCGGCCGCCAGCCCGGCCCGGGCCGCGGGGCCGCGCGGTTCTATCGAATAGACCTCCACCAGGGAGAGGGCCTTGAGGCCGAGCCGGTGCCGGATGCTGGGCGAGACCGGAACGCCGGCCGCGGCGATGCCCAGGGAGGCGCGCCGCACCCGGCCGTGGGCGATGAGTTCTCCCGCCACCCACCGGGCGGTGTTGGA
>CAYQRT010000213.1:0-5600 GCA_964419695.1 uncultured Spirochaetaceae bacterium
ACCGTCGTCCTGTTGGAATACGCGGGCAACCATGCGAGCACAAACACGAGTCACGGGGGCAGGCACGGGTGGGGTTGCGGTCTCATCTGTCGGATCAGCCCCAAGGTATCCGACTATCAGATCCTGAGCTTCAGCAATCACGTCATCAACATAGGTGACCTCAGCCCCAACGAGGGCACGACGCAACGCTTTCACCACATCAGCGGCAACAGCAAACGCCATGACTAACCTCCTCGGGTCTTAGGTGTCCGACAAGGGACGGGGCGCGGACCCCCGTCCCTCATCAGTGGTTTCTAGGACGTGGCGTCTTCCACGACCGCGAATCGGGTCGGGTCAACATACCAGGCATACAGGATCTCTGCCCGCAGTGCGATCTGGTTCGCACGCTTCAGGTCACCAATACCGTCCGGGTCACCATATTCGATCATCTGGATCGGGATTTCTCGCTGAATACCCCAACGGAGCCCGTTCCGGAAGTCGCCCACAATGGCGACAACATCTGTCCCACCCGATACTTCAGGCAGGCCAGCAACCGTGGACGATACTGAACATTCCAGCCCTTCAAAGCGGGAAAGCCCAACACCGAACCCGATGTCTGGATACAGCTTGTGGTTCACGGTATCCCGTAGGGTGCCGAGAGTGAACGCCCCCGAGGGTGCAAGCGCAATCCCGGTGGGCATGACAGCACCTGTGGAACCGATGACAAGTCCGGCAGCCTCTTCGATGTCTTCGTCAAGGTTGGCGGTAGCGATCTCAACCCGTAGTGTGGTCGAGTTGAGGTAGTTCGTCCACGCGGTTGCAAGACCCGTGAGCGGGTTGATGCGGTAATACAGACCGAGGTCAAGTGCTCGTGCGAGGGCAATACCCATCGCGGTCTTGAGTTCAGCGATCGCCTCGAGCTGGTAATCCTCATCAGCCCATTTGACTTCCTCGTTGACACGAACAGTCACTTGGGTCTTGTGAGGCACTGTGCTCACGGTCGTGAAGACCCCCGGCGTGGGAGACTTGTCTGCCCCTTCAGTCACAAACTCAGCTTTCGGGGGTGTAGAGAACTTGACGATTTCTCCAGTGCCGAACTTCATAGGCTCTTGGCCTGAAAGTGCAGCAACGGTGGAACCGCCTTGAATGTCTTTGATGACACCGGCGAGATGTTCGTTCGCAATGGTGCCGAACTGGGTGGAATCAATGGTAGCCATAGTTGGTTACTCCTTTTGGTGGGTGACTACGTTTTGGGTACCCCGCCGAAGAGTCGACGCGCGAGTTCCCTGTCGGGGTCTGCGTCTTTGGCTCCATTGCTGGCACCTGAACCACCAGGCGGTTTCGGTGGTGCTTTGATGGTTCCTGGCTTGAGGTCGGCAACGAGTTCGTCGGCGTCGGCTTCAAGTTCTTCTCGGGTGGTCCCCACAAGGCGTTTCGCCTGAGCGGGTGTGAGGCCCTTAGCAAGGGCAACAGCGTTTCGGTCGGCTTCCAGTCGAGCTTTCGCAACTTCGGCTTCTGCCTTGGTTGCACGCTCTGTTGCCTTCTCGATTTCCGTTTTGCTTGCCTCTTGGGCCTTGTCAAACTTGTCCGCCTTCTCCTTGAGATCCTTGTAGTCCGCCGTCTTTGCACGTTCGCGTGCGAGACGGGTTTCCACGATCTTGTCAAGGTCAGCTTGTGAAGCTGGGGGCGTGTACTTTTCCACCTCTGTTGGTTCCGCTTTGGGTGTGGGCGTTGGTGTCTCTTCAGTCATGATTGGTCCTTTCCGTTTTTGGCCCGTCGGCCAATGAGCCATGCTTTCCCGCGCATGTTGCGGTCATCCCCAGAATGGGGGAAGTCTTAGGCGGACGCGAGCGCGTCTTGTCGTGCTTGGTAGTCCTCGTAGAGGGCGTCGGGGTCGTAGCCTTCCGGGTAGGGGTCGCCGTTCCACATGGGTGTGGGTGTGCATCCGCAATGGTCGTGGAATCCGGTGGCGCTTTCCTCTGACCGATATACGGCGCCGCGGCTTGCTAACATGAGGCAGAAGTCGCAGGGGTGTGCTCCGTGTGGGACGCGCGCGAATGTTGGGCGTGAATGGTCGCGTCGAACCGACGTGACGATCGTGTCGCGGCCCGCTTGTGACACGTAGCGTTGCACTGACCCGGACATGCGGTCAAGTACGGCAGCATGATTGGGTGTGTCTCCCGTGAGTGGTTCAACCGCCCATCGCACTGTGCCTGCCACGGCTTCGGCATTTGGTGGGTCAGCCATGATTGACGTGAACTTGCCTGTCGCGTTTGGGGATGCGGCCCGCATGTCGTCATAGAACGTGGAGGCAATCAACGCTGCTGGGCGCCCATACGTGTCCACGAGCGCGGTCGTGAACTCGGTGAGTGCATCCCGTGCCTTAGCGACGTTTGTTTTGTCCAGGGTGGCCCAGAAGGCTTCTAAGTCGCGTTGTGCAAGGGTTACCAGATCGGTGTTGAGTTGTCGAAACTCGGAGACGAGCGCCGCAGACGTCATGGCCTAGAACAGGGCTGGTTGAGTGGCCGCAGGCTCGGTGACCACCGTGGTTGTGGGGGGTGCGGGGGTGCGGGCGGCTTGAATGATCTGTGCCGCAATCCCAGCCGCACCGGCTTTACGAATCGACTCACGAATCGCATCAACCTTCTGCTGCGACAAGTTCGGGATCTGATCCAACAACGATTCGACCGGCACACCAGCGACCGTGAGTTTCCCAATCCCGTCAACCACTTGTGAAAAGGACCGGGCTTCCGTCTCAACCCACACGACTTCAGCATCGTCAGGAACTTCGACACCTTCAACTTGGCCTGCAAGCCTGAGAGCCTGCTCCCATGACTCACCAAAGGATCGCTGTTTGGCAGCAATCTTGCGTTGGTTCGGGGCATCCACGAGAGCGATCGTCTCAGCCCCCACATTCGACACATCACCTGTGAGCGCAGCCACGTTGACTCGAGCCTTCAATGCGGCATGGATAATCATTTCTTCCAAGATTTCGTTGTAGGCCGTGACGGTGGCGGCCGGAAAATGCTGAACCTTCACATCATCGTCAGCGAACGCCAAGATGCGACGAGACGACAACTGTGGAAGGCTTGCCTCTTCCTGTTCCGGTGGTGCCCACCCTGTAATGACTTTCTGTGGAAACGCCCCATATTTGGAGACAACGAGTCGATCAAAGTTGACGGCATTGATGGCCTGCTGATCTGTAATCAGTGGTTGCACTTCACCACGAATACAACCACCATCCGTATCCCTGTCGTTCAAGAAACGAACCACAGGGCATACACCGAACGTGTGCGGTGTCCCCGGTTCCCCACTGTCACCGATCGACACGGTTT
Organism: uncultured Spirochaetaceae bacterium; assembly: GCA_964419695.1. Taxonomy (GTDB): domain Bacteria; phylum Spirochaetota; class Spirochaetia; order SZUA-6; family RPPD01; genus JAFGSW01. Next base: position 3,315 of record CAYQRT010000213.1, read on the forward strand.
CAATTCGACCATACCCGGCTTCACCATAGATTTTCACCGGATAGGCTGCCACCTCGTCATACAAGACGCCTTCAAAGTGGCGACGTGACCCCGAACCTACCACCCACACCTCGAGCGCATATTCGGGCCATTCGTCCTGAGACGGATCCGCATAATGGGCAATCACTTGCCGCGGAGTCCGCAACCTCCATTCGACCGCCTCAACCCCTTCACGATGCGTCAACACAACATAGGCGGCACCATAGGCGACGGCCGGGCGATGGATTGCTGCCTGACGGGCGTCCATGTGTTCCCGTTGCCAAATAGCCCACACGGCAGCATCCGTTTCGGCGGACGGTGACCGAAACCCTCCCACAGCGAGAGCTTGCGTAAACGTGTCCACCACAAGCGGCATGATGTTCTTGACTGAAAGGCGCGCAATCTCATGCAGCTCTGTCCCGGCACCAGTCGGGAGGACCGGAATCCCGGACGCGCCAGTTAGATAGTCATACGTTTGGTTCCATTCGTTCAACTCTTGACGATGGTCACTACGAAGCGCGCGGGCGGTGGCTGCCACATCAGAAGGATCAAGCATCCATTCCACCTTTCATCATCCGGCAACCATTCGGCCAGTATGTCGTTTCGTTGTTGACGTTTTCGCAGCCCAATACGCTAGGCTCACAGCTTCGACAGGGGTGTCATCCCCGTCAGGTGTCATAGCTTCCCAACCCCAGGCACCGTCGCGGGAACGAATCTTCTTGTCACATGAGGCAACCGAATCGTCAAGGGCTTTCTGTCCCTCAGTTGCGAGATGGGTGACCGCACCACCCAGGAGCCCGTCATAGAACATGGAACAAGCACCCGTGTAGTCTGCGAACGATGCCATGTGCAGAATTCGGGTCTTCACTTTGCGGTCAAGTAGTTCTTCATAGAGGGCGGTCGACCCGGCACGCCCAGCCATGACAATCAGATCCACACTAATTTGACGTTCAACCAACCAATCAGCAAGGGACGCAATACCTGCAGACAGGTCACCTGCCTCACTGCCCACGAGCTCAACATGCACCCCATCCTCATGCTTCACGGCACCGCCGATAGACACGCGACGCCCGTCTGCGGAGAACGCAACACCGAACGTCTTGCCCGTGACCTTCTCGGGCGGATGTTCAACCCCAGAATCAGACCATTGCTTCGCTGTAATGAGCCGCGAGTGGCCCACATCAGAAAGCCAGATGCCGAGACGATCCAAGGCGAACGCCTCCGGGGTGTAGGTCACAAACTCGGCTTCAACAACCTCATGGTTGATGCGTGTATCCCAAGCCGGGTTCGCTTTCCGTCGCGTCGACTCCAACGCCGGATCATCCCCAGGATCTGCCGACCATTCCAAATAGGCACACCGTCGAGCACCATCCATAGCGGCGCGACGCACAGACCCGAAAACTTCACCATCATCATCCGGTGTTGGTGGTGTCCCCATCAACCAAATTTGCGGATTCTCCCGCGCCGACATAGTCGAATTGATGGACACCCATGCGTTGCGCGAAAGACGTTGCGCCTCATCCAACATGAGACAGTCAGCAGAGAAACCCCGACCCCCCGACATTGACCGTGCCTTAAACTGAATCTTGGCGCCATTAGCGAACTTGATGTGCTCACGGTTAAGCGCATTCATCACACCGCGAGCAATCGACCCACCATAAAGCCGAGACTCAAGCGCAGGGTTCCCCTCAATCATCTCCAAAAACTTGCCGAACGTCTCCCGCGCCGAATCCTGCTGATGCGCCGAAATGAGGATCTTCTTCTCACCAAACAACAACGCACCGGCAAGACCACGCGCCACAATCAGTTGCGACTTCCCATTCTGTCGCGGCGCACTCAACCCAACCGTCAACGCCGCCCACGTACCATCCGAACGCTCACCCAACGCCGCCTCAAGAACCGTTTCCTGCCACTCATCCAACGTAACCCCGAAGGCAGCCGACAAATCGGCAACATCCTCCCACGAATTCGTGCGACTACGAGGTGGCTCGATCCTGACCCGCGGCGGGGCCTGCTCCCCGAGCAGCACGACGCGCCCCGAGCTCATCAACCGGATCACCAACCTTCACTACACGAGATTCGAGGACTTCAATCTCCGCGAGGGTGGCCCGAAGTTGACCTGCCAACGGCGCACGCTTATCAGGGGCGGCGGCAATGATGGAGGCTAGAAGGGTTTCGCGGAGAGATTCCAGATCAGCTAGGCGAGTAGACATCACCACCACCTAACTCCCAATTGAGAACCATTTTCATCTGTGTGTGAATTTCGCT
>CAYQRT010000214.1:0-5563 GCA_964419695.1 uncultured Spirochaetaceae bacterium
AGAAGCGCAGGTTGCCTTCCTGCCATTCGACGGCGCCGTTTACGATTTTAAACCGTTTGGCAAAGTACAGCCGCAGCGGCACGCCGGGGATAACGAGCCTGATGCCCGTTCCCATGGAAAAGAAAAAATTGGCCTCGTCCCACGGGAAGAAATCGTTGGTATCCTGCCACAACCCCACCACGTCCATATAAAAAATGGTCCACCACAAGGCGTTTTCCACGAGCGGCATGCGGATCTCCAGCTTGTTGTCCCTCAGCACCTTGCCCCGCTGGCGTATGTTCCAGCCGCGTCCCACGAACATGCCGTCCACCCGGTACAGGTCCTCTTCCACCGTGGCTTCTTCACCCCAAATGGGCGGTATGATGAACGACAGCTGGGTGTGCAGGGCGATGACAATCCTGAATTTATACTCGTCGGAGACCTTGGTTTCAAACAATTTCAGGTACCCCTCCAACTCCGTGGAGAGACGCAGGTAATGCCGGCTTTCAAAATCGAAGAACCCCGTCTGCCCGATGTATTGTGATATATAGTACCCGGACTCGGGATTGCCGGTGACGTCGGTATTGTTGTCAAACACGGTCAGTCCCAACCGGAAGATGCTGTTCCAGACGTCGAGCTCCGACCGCAGCGTGGGAGAGAACGGCCGGTTGACCGTGGCGTCATAAAGCACATAGGAAAGCGAATATGAAGGTTCCAGCCGGAATCCTATCAATCCCAGCGGTGAGGTGAACGAATAACCCCCGGTGAACCCCAGCCTGAACTGGACGTTGTCGTACTTCATGGTGTACTGCTCGGGGATCCCTTCACCGCTGTTCAGGGCCGCTTCGTATTCCTCATAGGAGGTGAAGGGATCGGGGAAGGCGAATTCCTCGTCGCCATTGAACATGGGATTGCCCGGCATGATGTCCTGGGGAACGTTTTTAACGACCTGGTGCTTTACGGAAAAATTGACGCCTCCCAGAATGCGCTCCCCGAAAATCCAGCCGTATTCGTAATTGGCGGCCAGACTCTGTTCGGTGGTGGTGAGATTGAGATTAATGCCGCCGGTCATCCCCATACCCAAAAAGTTTTTATCCGACAGGTTGGCGTAGGCGGTGAAGGGGAAGTCGCCGGGTATGATGCTGCCGCCCACCTCCAGATGGGCGGTGGACGTCTCCTCTACGGTAATGACGATGTCGATCACACCCTCAACGCTGCCCGGGGCCGGTTCAAAAACTATGTTGCGGGAGAAATACCCGGTACGCATCAGATTGATGTACCCTTCCTGGATCTTGGCCCGGCTGAAGACGTCGCCCTCCTCAAAGGGAAGCTCCCGCCGGATGACCGATTCCTTGGTCTTGGTGTTGCCCCGGATGATGATCTTGCCGATATGTGATCGATCGCCTTCCACGATGGTAATGACAAACGATATTTCCTTCTTGCCCTCATCCACCGATTCGCGCGAGTTGATCTGAGTCGTCACGTACCCGCTGTCATAATAAAGACTGACGACCTTCATGTAGTCTTCACTTGTTTTTTTCCGGCTGATGATGTCGCCGGTCTTCTGCTGCATGAAGGAGTTCAGTTTTTCATCGGTAAAAATCTTGTTCCCCTCAAAAGTCGTCCGCCCGTAGGTGTACCGGGTTCCCTCTTTGATGTAGAAGGTGAGAATCATGTAGTTGCGTTTTTCCGCCTCGTTCAGTTCCAGTTTTTTGTCGACCTTCTCAACCTTGGCGTAATAATACCCGTTATTGGCGTAATAATTCTCGATGGCCGCCATGTCTTCTTTCAGCTTGTCCGCCTGATAGTCCGCGTTGACGAAGAGCGCGGGCTCCTTGTTCTGGATAAGTCCCTTGAGGGTGCCGTCGGAGGCGAACTTGTTTCCCGAAAAAAGAATTTTTTTGACCGTGGTTTTGGCGCCCTCGGTAATGGTGAAGGTCACCTCCACCCGATTGTGCACATTTTCATCCTTCTTGTACGAGGGAGCGACCTCGGTCTCCATGAACCCCTTGCCCGTGTAGACGTTTTTGATGGCGTCGGCGTCCACCCGCATTTTGGCTTCGCTCCAGACCGCCTTCTCCTTGAGGAGGATGGCGTCACGCAGGTCTTTTTCGGTTACATTGTTGTTGCCGACAAAGGTAATCCGGCTGACCACGGGTCGTTCCTTGAGTTGAAAACTGATGATGACCGACTTTTTCTCCGGATCGCCCTCGATCGCGTCGGCCGCCACGCTTTCGAACAGCTCCATGGCGTACAACTTATTCTGCATTTCCCAATAGGTGTCATATGAGAAGGGTTTGCCTTTATAAGGCGCCAAAAGCGTCACCAAATCCGATTCATTCACCGACGTCAAGCCCTGGAAGCGGAACCCGACGATGGGTTTCCCCGTAAACCAGGAATTTTCGTCCTGCGCGTTGACGCCGGCAGAGAGTACCAGAAAGAATATAATACAGGCAGGGATTCGCTTCATACAGGATGAACTCCTTCACATTTCCAGTGAGTCAGAAAGATATGCCCCATTTAAAAGAGATTTTGTTATCCGGGAGGAAGAACGACTCCCAGTGTTCCGGGGTAATAGACCACTTTATAGTCAGAAAAAAAGGTGTTGTCAACTCAAGACTGAATTCCGATTCCACGTTCACGTTGCCGAACATCTGGCTGGACGAGCCGCCGTCCACCGCGGCCACCGTATCGGACTGAAAGCGGACAATAGTTTCAAAAAACAGGTTGCTGTCGTCATCCAGATATTTCTGGAAGCTGATTTCTGTATTATTGAGATACCGGCCCATGTTGATGCTCGAGGTCGCGGACGACGTTGCGTCCGTGTTGAAGAGCGTGTCCGCCAGCAGGTTCTTGATAAGCGGTGTGCGGATGCTGAAACCGTCCAGATTGAGCAGATCCTTGACCTTGTCCTCCAGCGGCCGCAGCAGGACCAGCTGGGTGAGCACGTCTCCGCCAATGTCGCTCACAATTGAGGAAAAATATTCCTCGCTCTGGTTTTGACCCGGGTTCTGGATGATGCCGCCCAAAGCCAGGTAGCGCTCGGTTATGGGGAGCGGAGGATCGGACTCGAACACCGGGGCAAAGTCCTTGAGGTGTTGGTTGGGTACGATCAGGCTGATGTTGACGTCCCGGTCCTGGTAGCGGACCTTCCGTTCCGCCTTCAGATTGAGCACCGGATTGAAATCAAGCTGCGTTTCCTTGAGACTCAGGGATCCTTCGCGGATGATGAAGTTGCGCTCAAAATAATACACATTGCCGCCCTTGAATTTCACGTCACCATCGAGCGCAAACTCATTTTTGAGCTTGTTGTAGGCGACGGTCAAGGCGGCTCCCGGCTCGGGGAGCATGCGCAGAATGGGCAGCTCGCGCGCCGGCCAGTACAATTCCACCTTCCGACCCGTCTTCAGGGAAAGATCGGCCACCAGGTTGGCCGCAGCCGCCTGCTCGGATTCCGGCGCCTTGGCGGCCTGGCCCAACACCACGTCGCAGTTCTGGACGTAGAGATCTCCCGAGATGGAGACACCCGCCGGGTCGATGGCCAGTGTCAGGCCGGGGGTGGTGACGAACCCGTCAAAAGAGAAAATGTCCACGGGCAGGAGGACATGAACGCCCGTGGGATCATCCACCTTGAGCCGGGCGGCGAACCGCGCCACGGTCCAGTGGTCGACGGTCATTTCCGCCTGCAGGTCCAGCGGACAAGCCCCTGTTTTGGTCCTGATGTCGCGGAAACTGAGGGTTTTAGCCCTGGCTTCCAGCACGGTGTCGAACGGTTCGATGGGATCGGCAAAAATACTTGAAGACGACGCCAGCCGTTCCACGGCCAGCACCCCGAAGAAATCAGGATCACCGATGGGACCGGTCACGGTAAAATCGCCGCGCGCCACGCCGTCACGGATCACAAAGTAGGGGGAGTTGAGAAGTATGTTCAGGTCCGGCAGCAGCAGGACCACCGCCTCGGCGCGGGCGTCGATGACGTCATTGGTAATGCTTCCCTCAAAATGTCCCTGCAGGGGAAACGGCGGGGCCAGATCAAAAACGAAATAGCCGTCACGACGCATCAGGCCGCGCCAGGCTGCATGAGGGCCGCCCAACAGCGAGAATTCTCCGTTTGACATGGAAAAATCGACATCCCAGTTCTTCCCGTTGGTCCGGTCGTCAACGGTGAGAGCACCGGCAAAATCGGTATCGAACAGTGACGTGACCGCCTTGTCCGTCTGGGAAACGGCCATGTCGGCCTCAAACGTGACATCACTCGTCACGGGCTTCTCACCGCCGGTGGTGATCCGCAGGCTGACATCCAGACGGCCGTCAGCGAAGGAGAATCCTCCCCTTCCCCCCTCCAGGGTGAACGCCGACCCGTAGGCGCCTTCCAGTGACGCCACGTTGATCGCCGAACGGGAAAGCGAAAAACGCGAAGCCAGCTTGACCGACTCCGTGTTGATCCGCCCCCGGGCCAGGGCCAGATTGAAATCGGCCACGGGGTTGTTCCAGGGTCCGTGGACGACCACGGTGCCGCTCACCCCGCCCCGCAGCGGCAGATCGCCCAGCCGGGCCAGGGGACTGTTGGCGAAGGTCAGGTCGATGCGGTTGCGTTCCGGTCCCAGCGACACCAGGGCCTGGTAATTCTCGAATTCCTGTTCGTCGGCGAGATAGAGCCAGCCGTCCAACCCGGGTTCAGGCGATACCGTCACGTCGAACGCCCCGTTTCCCTGCAAGTCGGACACCGCGTCGCGCACCCTGATCCGCGAGACAAGCAGGTGTTCGTTCTGCAGGGAGAAGCGCAGGTCCGCCGAGGCATCGGTCATTCCCGGCAGCAGGGCCGGCAATCCACGCACCAGCGTCTGACGCGACACAAGCTCCAGCTCACCCCGCGGTGATACCGCGCCGATCCAGTCAAGCGTCGCCAGCAGGGTGGCGTCTCCCGTCGGCACAGGCAGGGCTGACGCCTGTACGGTGAACATGTAGCCGCCTGTCGCGCGGGGCACGAGCAGGAGGTTGAAATCGTGCGTGCCGCTCACCATCAAGCCGGACCCGGCCACGGACCGTCCGTTCATAAGGTACGGTTCTTCATTGACGGAAAACCCGGTGGAAAATTCCAGGGTGGCGGCGTCCCGCCGGGTGAGGGTGAGATTACCCTCCAGCCGGTAATCGGCCCACACCCCCCGGCAATCGGCCAGGGTCAAGCCGGTCTGGTTCGCGGTAACGTCGAACCGGACCCGATTGGCGGGATTTTCCCGGTCAACCAGGGACATATCGGGTGAGGAAAAGGAAAACGAATTGAAGTCGGTGGTGAAGCGGCAGCGGGAACTGAGCATGATGCGGGCCAGGGTCCGGTCCACGGCCGGGGCGAAGTCGGGCACGGCCGTCACGGCCCGGTAAATGATGTTGGCCGGCAGCAATGACAGGTCTCCGTCCAGGGAGAGGGTGACCCCACGATCATAGTCCAGAACGCCGTTCACATTGAGGCGGTGGTCGGGGACGGGCAGATCCAGCGCCGCCGTGACCGCAAAGAAAGCGCGCCCCGGTTTGGGGAATATGTCAAGGATGAACGTGCGGAATCCCGTTGAGCCGATGAGAATTC
>CAYQRT010000215.1:0-5561 GCA_964419695.1 uncultured Spirochaetaceae bacterium
GTAATATTTTTTATCCATACGCGGCGGTCGACGCAAAAGGAATCAGCTCCCGTTATAATTATTTGTCAGACCGAGACATATTTAATTCTCGGTCTGACAAACCTGCAACGTTTGAGTAGAATTGTCTTCCATTGATATTATCGAGTGAAATAAACCAAGTGGAAAGTGCAAAATGTGTTCATTTTCCCCGGCCGTACCCGGCGCCTCCCGTCCCATGCGTCGCAGGATCCAGGCCGGGCGGATGCGCCACGCTCCTTTGGCCGCCGGGGAGCGGAGATTGACACACACGCGCTTTCGCCATATCTTTTATTCAGAAAAAAGGAGCACGTATGGATTTTCTTCCCCTGCTCTGGCTGTTGGCCGGGGTATTGCTGATAGGGTTGGAGCTTCTCACCCCCGGTTTTGTAGTCATTTTCTTCGGCATTGGGGCCCTCTTGACCGGCCTTTTGTCCCTGCTGATTCCGGGCCTGTCGTCATCGGTGCTCCTGCAGTTTCTGATCTGGGGCGGCTCCTCCCTGCTTTCCCTCTTTGCATTAAGGCGTTTTTTCAAGCGCACCTTCCGCGGCAAGGAGATCGAAGATAACGGACAAGACGAGTTCGTGGGCCAGACCGCCCAGGTGACCGAGGCCATTACCCAGAAAAAACCGGGCCGGGTCAGTTTTCAAGGGACCACCTGGAAGGCCATCACCTATGATTCCGACCTGACGGCCGGGGACAGCGTCGAGATAATGAAAAAAGACAACCTCACCCTGATCGTCTCGAAGCGGGAATAACGTAACGGCGGCCCCGCCCCGTGCGGCCGGTCCGTCTCCTGCGCGTCTGGCGCGGATATCACTAACAGATTTTTTGAAAGGAGCGAATCATGGATGCAGCGTATGCAGTCCTCGGCATACTGTTAGGCCTGTCGGGATTCGGGTTGATCGCGTTGTTTATCTCACGCATCGCCCGTATCGTGCCGGAAAAGCACGCCTTCATCGTCGAGCAGTTCGGCAAATACCACAAAACCCTGGAGGCGGGATTTCACATCGTCTTTCCATTCGTCCAGCGGGTGGCCTACAAGCACACGCTCAAGGAACAGGTGATCGACGTGCCGCCCCAGCGGTGCATCACCAATGACAATGTGGAAGTGGAGGTGGACGGTATTCTTTACCTGCGGGCCACCGATCCGGTCAAGGCCAGCTACGGGATCGACAACTACCGGTTCGCCACCAGCCAGCTGGCGCAGACCACCATGCGCTCCGAGATGGGCAAGATCGAGCTGGACAAGAGTTTCTCCGAACGCGACCAGATCAACACCTCCATCGTTCTGGCGGTGGACGAGGCCTCGGACCCCTGGGGCATCAAGGTCTCGCGCTACGAGATCCGCGACATCACCCCGTCGCGCACGGTTCAGGAGGCCATGGAAAAGCAGGTGCGCGCCGAACGCGAGAAGCGCGCCAACATCCTCACGAGCGAAGGCGAACGCGAGTCGACCATCAACGTATCGCAGGGGGAACGGGAAGCGGCCATCAACGTCTCCAAGGCGGAACGCCAGAAACGCGTCAACGAGGCCGACGGCAAGTCGCGCGCCATTGAACTGGTGGCCGAGGCCACGGCCAACGGCATCGCCGCCATCGCCACCGCGATCCGCACCCCCAAGGGCAAGGAGGCCGTGTCCATGCGCATCGCCGAGCAATTCATCGCCGAATTCGGCCGCATCATCGAATCCGCCACCGTCCACGTGCTGCCGCAGGAGATCGCCAACCTGAAGGGGTTGGTGCGTACCCTCATTTCCGGAACCGCCGCGGAAGCCAAGGCGCCCGTCACGCGCACGGAGAAAGCGGAGGACGACGATCAGGACGCCGGCCGCGGGAAAAGGGGGAGAAAATGATCATCGTTCAAATCCTGCTCTATACCATCGCCGCGGTCACGGGACTCTTTTTCGTGATCGGGTTTTTAAAAAGCATCCGCATCGTGCCGGCGCAGACCGCCATGGTGGTCGAGCGGCTGGGCAAATACAAGCGCACGCTTTCCGCCGGGTTCCACGTGCTCACTCCCTTTCTGGACCGGGTGCGCTACCACCATTCGCTCAAGGAGCGCGCCATCGACGTCCCCTCCCAGCGCTGTATCACCAAGGACAACGTGCGCGTGGAGGTGAACGGCATTCTCTACCTCAAGGTGGTGGACCCCAGGCTGGCCAGCTATGGCATCGAGGACTACCTGGTGGGCGTCATCCAGCTGGCCCAGACCACCATGCGCTCGGTCATCGGCAAGCTCAACCTGGACAAGACCTTCGAGGAACGGGTGACCATCAACTCCCTGGTGGTCAAGAGCGTGGACGAGGCCTCGGAGCCCTGGGGCGTCAAGGTGACCCGCTATGAGATAAAAAACATCGACGTACCCAAGGACATCCTCCACGTCATGGAAGTGCAGATGGAGGCGGAACGCGTCAAGAGGGCCCGGATCGCGGAAAGCGAGGGCAAACGCGAGGCGCGGATCAACTACTCGCTCGGCATCATGAGCGAGGCCATCAATATCAGCGAAGGCGAAAAGCAGAAACTCATTAATGAAGCCGAAGGCAAAGCCAAGGAGATCGAAGCCATCTCCAAGGCCACGGCCCTGGGCATCGCCAAGGTGTCCGCCGCCCTGGAGCAGGACGGCGGGGACGACGCGATCGCCCTGCGCATCGCCGACGCCTACATCAACGAACTTAAAAAACTCGCCAAGAACTCAACGGAACTGATTCTACCCCTCGACCTGGCCAATCTCACTTCGGTCATGGACACCGTAACCCGCATCCTCAAGCAGAACCAGTAGCGGCCTGGCATTTCTCATCACACCCGGCGCAGGCGGACGGCCTGGCCGGGTTTTTTTTGCCCCGCGCGAGGCCGGTATGCCTTGACTAAATGACTCATTTCCCTCAACTATAAGAAATAAGCGACACGTGGTCCCTCTCAGGCTTGAGACGAACCGCCCGCCGCCGGAACGGCGCAGGGACCACAGCCGGCGACGGACTGGCGATCCGCATACCTGGATTGACAGATGCGTTAAAAAATACTATTTTCTTTCCTTATTTTGACCGGCCGCCGGGCCGCCACGGAGCACACTATGCACAGGAAAGAACTCAATCAGACCCTCGTCCTCATCAAGCCGGACGCGCTCAAGAACTCGCTCACCGGATACATCCTCTCCCAGCTTTCCGAGTTCAACACGGGCCTGCGCTTCGCCGCCATGAAGGTGGTGGAGGTCAACCGCACCCTGGCGGAGGAGCACTACGCCGAACACCGCGGCAAGGTGTTTTACGCCCCCATCATCGACTATCTTCAGGGCCTGGCCCATTATCCCGACGAACCGGAGAAACGCCGCGTCATCGCCATCGTCTACCAGGGACCCAACGCCGTGCCCAAAATCAGGCAGATCGTGGGCGCCACCGATCCCCACCAGGCGCGGGAGGAACAGCCCGGCTGCATCCGTTCCCTGGGCATGCTCGTCTACCTCAAGAACGAACAGGGCGAGGTGATCGGCCAGCGCATCGACAACCTTATCCACGCCTCGGCCAATGCCCCGGACGCGGAACGCGAGATCAAGCTGTGGTTCAAGCCCAACGATATCCCCCCCCTCCTGCATTCGTACGCCACGCGCTTGAGTCCCAAACACTACTATTACAAGGACAAGCGTCTGCTTCTGGAATACGTGCCGGAGAGCATCTGCATTCTGGCGCCGGGCGACGTGGCCTGGGAATCGGACCTGGACGTGATGGAAAAATTGGAGCACAACAAAAAGCCGCCTTACCCCCTGGAAACCGTGGTCGCCAAATATCAGGTTAACGAGGCGCGGGGTTTTCGCTCATGAGGCCGTGCCCGTGCGTCCGGTACGCGGAAATTTCTTGACTTTCGCCGTGAGTTTGGGTACATTTGACCTTCAAATTTAAATTGACCAAAACCGGGACCTTCTGAAAATGTCAGTGAGCGCATGGAGATTTTTCGAAGTTTCCCGGCAGGCGAACCCGGAAAAAGGCTCGTTTTTCGAGGACCCCTACTGTTCGTGAAGACGAAAAGAAAGACATGACTATGAACATCTCGAAGATGCGAAATCTTGGAATCAGCGCCCATATCGATTCGGGCAAGACCACCCTCACCGAACGGATACTCTTCTACTGCAAGAAGATTCACGCCATCCACGAGGTGCGCGGCAAGGACGGCGTGGGGGCCACCATGGACTCCATGGACCTGGAGCGCGAACGCGGCATCACCATCGCCTCGGCGGCCACCAATGTCACCTGGAAGGACCATTCCATCAACATCATCGACACCCCGGGCCACGTGGACTTCACCATCGAGGTGGAGCGGGCGCTGCGCGTCCTGGACGGGGCCGTGCTGGTGCTTTGCGCGGTGGGCGGCGTCCAGTCGCAGTCCATCACCGTGGACCGCCAGCTCAAGCGGTACTCGGTGCCGCGCATCGCCTTCGTCAACAAGTGCGACCGCGTGGGCGCCAATCCCCGTAAGGTGCGCGACCAGTTGGAAGAGAAACTGGGCCTGAACGCGGTGCTCCTCCAGCTGCCCATCGGCCTGGAGGACAAGCTGTGCGGCGTGGTGGACCTGGTCACCATGAAGGCGTTTTACTTTGAGGGCCCCAACGGCAATGACATCCGCGAGGCGGATATCCCCGCCGACCTGCTCGAAGAGGCCAAGCAGCGCCATGACGAGCTCCTCGACAAGGCCTCCCTCTTTTCCGACGAGCTGGCCGCCAGTTACCTGGAAGGCACCGTCACCGCCGAGCAGATCAAGGACGCCGTACGCAAGGGCACCTTGTCCTTGAAAATGGCGCCCGTGCTCATGGGCTCGGCCTACAAGAACGTGGGCGTGCAGCCGCTCATCGACGCGGTCCTCGACTACCTGCCCGCCCCGGACGAAATTCCGGCCGAGGCGTTCGACCTCGATAAGAACGAGGAGAAGGTGCCGCTCAAGGCGGATAACGACCTGGACCCCGTGGCCCTGGCCTTCAAGCTGGAGGACGGGCAGTTCGGCCAGCTCACCTACATCCGCATCTACCAGGGGACCATCGGCAAGGGCACTGAAATTTTCAACGCCCGCTCCAAGCGCAAGGTACGCGTGGGCCGGCTGGTGCGCATGCACGCCGACAGCATGGAAGAAATTGAACGCGCGGGCGCGGGAGACATCGTGGCCCTTTTCGGCGTGGACTGCCATTCGGGCGACACCTTTACCGGGAGCAACGGCAATCTCACCCTGAGTTCCATGTTCGTGCCGGAACCGGTCATCTCCCTGGCCGTCAAACCCAAGGATAAGAAGGCCGAGGAGAACATGTCCAAGGCTTTGAACCGCTTCTCCAAGGAGGATCCCACTTTCCGCGCCTATGTGGATCCTGAATCGAACGAGACCATCATCAAGGGCATGGGGGAACTGCATCTGGACGTCTACATCGAGCGCATGCGCCGCGAGTACAAGGTGGATCTGGAGACCGGCGCCCCCCAGGTGGCCTATCGCGAGACTGTTATGCAGAAGGCGGAATTCGACTACACGCACAAGAAGCAGACTGGCGGTTCGGGCCAGTACGGCCGGGTG
>CAYQRT010000216.1:0-5560 GCA_964419695.1 uncultured Spirochaetaceae bacterium
TTTTTTTATCTATGATATTCTATTGTCGGTTTTAATATTTATATTTTAATATTTATAATAGTGATAAAACGTTAATAAAAAATAAGTTTTTGGAGATATTTTTTATTCTGAGTATATTATACAGCTATTCCCAAGAGAGTTCAACACTAAAGTGAATAATTTTCCGGGCAAACGGGCCGGGATTCGTTGGTGGAAGGAAACAAAAAATTGGTTATCAACGGTATCGATAGAAATCTTTGCATAAACTGCGGTAAATGCGTGGAGGATTGTCCGGAAGACTTGTTCCGGGAAATCTCCCCCACCAGTACGGTATTCCAGGATCCGGCCGGCCGCTGCATTATGTGCGGTCATTGTCTGGCCGTCTGTCCGGTCAACGCCGTGCTCTACGAGGACGGGGAGAAACCTTTGGAACATCCATTGATTTCCCAACCGGAAAAAATTATGGGGACGGAGGAGCTGGTGGTCCTGCTGCGCGCCCGGCGTTCCGTGCGGCGGTTCGACGGCCGGGAAGTGCCGGAAACGGCTGTCAACACGATTTTGGACGCCATGCGTTACGCGCCCACCGGGTCCAACCGTCAGGCCATTCATTACACCGTGATCACTTCCCGCGAGGAAATCGCCCGTTTTTCCCGGAAGGTTGTCGGACTCTTCAGGCAGGTGCGGATTTTATTGACGATCATCCGCTGCCTGGTGCCTTTCCGGCGCAAAAAAAAGGGGAGCATTCTGCGGAACGGTTTGTTCATCACCTTGAAAAGCGCCCTGCAAAAGGCTAAAAACGGGGGTGACCCGATTTTTTACCACGCTCCCTGCGTGATGGTGGTTTCGGCCACTCCTTATGCCCATCAACCGGGGGTGGACGCGGGCATCATCCTTACCCACGGCATGCTGGCGGCCCAATCCCTGGGCTTGGGCACCTGCCTGGTGGGGTTCGCCCATGAAAAACTGGCGGTCAGCCCCGGATTACGGCGCCGGCTGCGGATTCCCCGCCGGTTCCGGCCGCAGGGGGTGATGGCGCTGGGGTATCCCCGGGTCCGGTACCTGCGGGCGCCCATGCGCAATCCCGCGGCGGTGACGAGGATGTAATTGAAAAAGTAACCAACGATGGAGGAAGCTTGGTTATAACTTGCATAAATTGAGTGAGGTGTGTTTTGAAGTTCTGTTTTGGAATACTTGGATTTTCTCTGATGGTCGGCCTGGCAGGCGTTTGGGCCAATCCCGGCAGCCTGGAACAGACGGACGCCCTTATTATGGCCGGAAAATACTCCGCATGTTTGAAGGTCCTGGAAAAGGATTTGACCGCCGCCGCCACCGTCGCGGAGAGGGTGGAAATTTTGTGGCGCCTCTCCCGCGCCGCCTATTTTGCGGCCGAACAGGACCGCAACCGCACCGATGACGCGGCGCTGGTCTCACGGGGCAACGAGAAAGGCGCCGCCTACGCCGAGCAGGCGGTCAAGCTGGACGGCCGTTCGGCCCGGGCGTATTTTTGGCGTTCAGCCAACTGGGGCAGCTGGGCCCAGCAGAATCCCAACCTCTCCGCCCTGCCCAAGCTCAACCTGGCCAAGGACGACCTGATCCGGGCGCTCAGCCTGCAGCCGGATTTCCCCGACGCCTACTACGCGTTGGGATCACTCTATGCCAACGTGCCCGGCTGGCCCGTGTCCTTCGGCAATAAGGAGTTCGGCGTGTCGCTGTTACGTCGGGCCATCGACACCATCGGCGCCAAGAAGGAGATACTGCGGGGGTATATCGCCCTGGCCGACGTGCTGTGGGAACGCAATTGGAACAGCGGTACGCGGAACAACAGGCGGGTACAGATGAAGACGGCCTTCGATAAAAAAACGGTTCCTGTGGAAAAATACTGCTACTATGAAGGGGCGGTTGACTTCAACCGGGTGAGTGAATACGCCGAACGGTCACTCTCCTCATTAAGCGACCGTGAAGAAGCGCGGCTGCTGCTTGTTTTTGCGGAAAAACAGATCACGCGCCTGGTTCCCAGTGAAGAGGAACGGGACGCATTGCGCCACGCGGTCGCTCGCGTGCGCAAAAAATGGTAGGCACGGTCGGGCTGCCCCGGCAAAGCCGCACAGTAACGAAAATATTCGACAATATCATCTTTCATCGCGCATTGATGTGTGCCAATTACCAACGTTTGCTTTTGTCGTCATTATCGGGGCTTCAATAATTCGTAACGATTCCTCCGGCTTGTTTGCTTCTACGGTGAACGCTAAATCTACACATCATGATCTTCTATGAAAACAGCGAGGAGGAACGAAAGTGAATCGTGGAATAGTACTGTGTCTGTGTGTGCTCTCGTGCGCCGTGAGTGTCGGGGCCGATCCCGGCGTGCTGGAAACAGTCGACAAGCTGACGGGAGAAAACAAACTCCGGGAAAGCCGTGCGGGTTTGGAGAAAGCCCTGACTGAGGCGACCGTCCCGGAAGAGCAGTCCGAGGTTCTTTGGCGACTCTCACGCCTTACCTATTTGGAAACCGAACAAAAAAAACAGACAAGGGAGGATTCCTCCCGGCTGCTGAAAGCGTACGAGCAGGGCGCCGATCTGGCGGCCCGGGCTTTGTCCGCCAACCCGCGCTCGCCTGAGGCTTTTTTTTGGAGGGCCTCCAATTGGGGGAGTTGGGCCCAGGTGAAGGGGGGTATGGACGCCCTGGGCAAAGCCACCGCGGCCCGGGATGACCTGGCCGCGGCCATTCGCCTCAAACCCGATTTCGGTCCGGCCTGTTACGTGTTGGGCCTTCTGTACGGCAGCCTGCCCGGCTGGCCCCTTTCCTTCGGCAATAAGGAATTCGGCATATCCCTGCTGCGCCGCGCCATGGATCTGGCCGAAAAGCCGGAACATACCCTGGGCTACCGCTTGAATCTGGCGGTATTTCTTTGGGAGCGCAACTGGAGCGCGGCGGTACGCGGTGAAAAAAGAAAAGTCATGAGCCGGTCCCATGACGAGAAAAAACTCATGGATGAAAAATACTGTTTTTACGAAGGCAAAGCGGACTTCACCCGGGAGGTGCCGTCCGGTGGTCGGACGCTGCAGGACCTTTCCGACAGGGAAGAAGCGCGCGCCCAACTGGCCTTCGTGGAAGAGCAGGCGGAGCGATTGCTCACCAAGCCGGAAGATGCAAAGAAAATCAAGGAGGCGGTGGCTTCCATCCGCAACAGGCTGCGCTGAAGAAGCCGGCCGGCACGGCCGGCGGGGAATCAGCGCTGCACGCGCGCCGTGCCGCCCTGGACGGCCTTTTCCACTTCCTTGAGGGACGCCGAGGACGTATCGCCCGGCGTGGTCATGGCCAGGGCCCCGTGGGCGGCCCCGTATTCCAGGGCCTCCTGCGGCGTCTTGCCGGAGAGAAATCCGTAGATCAGGCCGGAGGCGAAGCTGTCGCCCCCGCCCACGCGGTCCAGAATTTCCAGGTTGTCGCGTTTTTTGGATTCGTAGAATTGACCGTCGTAATGGAGCACGGCGGACCAGTCGTTGATCGTGGCGGTTTTAGCCACGCGCAGGGTGGTGGCCACGGCCTGAAAGTTGGGGTAGGCGGCGGTCACCTTCCTGATCATGGCCTTGAATTTTTGCACGTCGAGCGCGGAGAGATTTTCGTCCGTGCCTTCCACCTCAAATCCCAGGGCCGCGGAAAAATCCTCTTCATTGCCGATCATCACGTCCACGTACCGGGCGATTTCCCGGTTCACCTCCCCGGCGCGTTGCCTGCCGCCGATCGATTTCCAGAGCGATTCACGGTAATTGAGATCATAGCTGACGATGGTGCCGTTGTCTTTGGCGGCCCGCATGGCCTCAATGGCCACGGCCGAGGTCGTTTCCGAAAGGGCGGCGAAGATGCCTCCGCAGTGGAACCAGCGCACTCCTTCGTCTTTAAAAATCTTCCGCCAGTCCACCACGCCGGGTTTGAGCTGGCTGGCGGCCGTCAGGCCGCGGTCGGAGATGCTCAAGGCCCCGCGGATGCCGTAGCCGCGTTCGGTGAAGTTAAGTCCCACCCGCGTCACGCGTCCCACCCCGTCGAAAGGCACCCAGACGATATGTGAGGTGTCCACGCCGCCCTGCAGCACCAGGTCTTCCAGGAGGTACCCCACGTCGTTTTGGGGAATGGCGGTGACCACAGACGTTTTCATGCCGAAACAGCGGCGCAAGCCGCGGGCCACGTTGTATTCACCGCCGCCTTCCCAGACGCGGAAGGAACGGGCGTTTTTTATGCGTCCTTCACCGGGATCCAGGCGCAGCATGATTTCGCCCAGGGAGAGTTCATCCCACGCGGCCTGTCCGGATGATTTTATGGAAAACGGCATTACTTCCTCCTCGATTCGTCTACCTTTGTCCCACTGTAGAAGAAAATTGGATCAATGGTCAATGTGGAACATAATGGTCTTTTTTAAATTATCCTTGACATAACTTAAGAATATATATACTATTATTGACATCATAATAGTAGTATATAAGAGAGGGATAATGAGAGTATCCAAGCGTACCAGATACGGAGTCAGATTAATTCTGGAGCTGGCCTTGCATTATGGAAAAAAGCCGCTCAGCATCAGTCAGATCGCCGGTTTGGAAGATATATCCGCCAAGTTCCTCAGTCAGATCATCATTCCGCTCAAAGGCGCCGGGCTGATCCAATCCACACGCGGGGCCCAGGGCGGATATGAACTAACCCGGACTCCGGCTGAGATCTCGGTGCTGGACGTGTTCCGGGTGCTGGAAGGGGATTGCTTCCTGACCGAATGCCTGGAAGACCCGGCGGAATGCCAGCGCGCCCAAAGATGCGTGGCCAGAAATATCTGGCACGACCTCTCCGGCGAAATGGAAAGAAAACTTATGGAAATAAATTTCGGGCTCTTAGCCGAACAGGCGCGGGACCTGGCGGACCGGCAGTCGCCGGTGTACATGATTTAGTCGAAGCGCCGGGAGACGGCGCTCGTATCAATAAGGGGACAGGAGGACCATATGAACATTGCATCTGATATGACGGTACTGGTGGGGGACACGCCTCTGGTCAAGCTGAACAAGGTGACGGCCGGTATCGACGCCACAGTGGCGGGCAAACTGGAATCCCGCAATCCGGCCTTCAGCGTCAAGGACCGGATCGGCGTGGCCATGATCCGGGAAGCGGAGGAACAGGGCCTGGTCAGGAAGGGGACGGTGATCATTGAGCCGACCAGCGGCAACACCGGCATCGCGCTGGCGTTCGTGTGCGCCGTGCGCGGCTATAAGCTGATTCTGACCATGCCCGAAAGCATGTCGGTCGAACGGCGTAAACTGCTCACCCACCTGGGCGCCGAACTGGTGCTCACGCCCGCGGCCGAAGGCATGCGCGGGGCGGTACAGAAGGCGGAGGAACTGGTCAAGGCCACCAAGAACGCCTTCATGCCCCAACAGTTCGAAAATCCGGCCAATCCGGAGATCCACCGCCGCACCACGGCTGAGGAGATCTGGCGGGACACCGACGGCAAGGTCGATGTGTTCGTGGCCGGCATCGGCACAGGCGGCACGATTACGGGCGTGGGCGAAGCGCTGAAGAATAAGAAGCCCGCGGTTCAGGTGG
>CAYQRT010000217.1:0-5553 GCA_964419695.1 uncultured Spirochaetaceae bacterium
GGCGTTATTTTGATTATTTCCTTCTTCATCAATAATAAACGACGCGCCGTCCGGGCGGCAGCCAGAAAAAAAATGGCATTGTCCAAGAGCGCCCGCCCCACCAAGACCGCGCCCTCCGCTTCATCCGCCCCACCTGAAAAAACCGCGGGCCCGCGCCAATCAAGAAAAACTTCTTCTCCCAGCCGCTCCCGAAAATTATCGCCGTCCACCAAGGCGGGGAAAAAACAGGTTCCCCGCCAGAGAGCGGGCGGTCAGGATAAAAGCCGGCGCTCCGACCTCACCCGGACCTGAAAAGCACAAGGTCACCCGCCTAGACAAACACGACGAAAAAAAACTCCACCCGTTTCCGGGCGGAGTCGCGTTGAGTCAGAAGTGATCGCCGCGCCTCAGGCACGGCGAAACTATTTCATCAGGTCGGTCAGGGGCGTGAGGGCCGCGTTCAGGTCCGCACCGTTGAACAGTCCGGGATTCTCCTTCTGGATGGTATTGATGTTGTCGATGAGTTCAATGACCCGGCGGATGAAGCCTGGATCATCAACGAGCTTCCGGGCGGCTGTATCGCCGAACTTGGCGGCCAGGGACTTCATCTCATCCAAATTGTTCTTGAGGTAGTCCTTGACCGCGGCCGAAGCTTTAGCCGCGTCGTTTTTATTGGTGGACACCAGCGACACGATCTTCTCCCAATGGGAAAGGTACTTGTCTTCCGCCGGGGTCTCCGCGCATCCGCTGACCACCGCGGCCAGAACGCAGGCGCATATAGCAAAAGCAAAGCGTTTCATCAGTCATTCTCCTTGCAGATAGAGCGACGGGTTTCCCCACCACCGGAAGGCGGGGAGTGCGTCATTCAATGAATTATGCGATATTACCGGTTCTACGGGCTTTGTGCAAGGTATGGCGAGTGCACTGAAGCATGCGAAAAAGAAACCGGCCGGAACAACCGCTTCCCGTCAATCAGCGTCTTCGGTCCCGGCTTCCAGTTCCTTCCTTTTCCGTTCCAGCTCCTGCCAGCGGCTGAAGGCCAGATTCTCCTCTCCGGCCAGGACGTGCAGGCGTTCCTTGATCCGCCTCACCCGCTCGCCGTCACGGTAGTTCGATTCCTCCGCCAGAGAAGCCTCCCACTCCCGCTGTTCCGCCTGCAGGGCGTCCAATCGTTCCAAAAGCGCTGTTTCTTCCCGGTCCACTTTCTTAAGCGCGTTGCGTAACCCCTTGGCTTTTTCGTGGGACTCCCGACCGGCGGAAGGCGCTTCCAGCGCCGGCTTCCTGTCGGGAGACGCGTTGTCGGTCCGGGCCCGGGCGGCCGCTTCCTCCTTTTTCCATAAATAATACGCGTAGTCGCCGTTATAGACCACGGCCCGTCCGCCGTCCATTTCAATAACTTTTTCCGCCAGCCCTTC
Organism: uncultured Spirochaetaceae bacterium; assembly: GCA_964419695.1. GTDB lineage: Bacteria > Spirochaetota > Spirochaetia > SZUA-6 > RPPD01 > JAFGSW01. Next base: position 1,395 of record CAYQRT010000217.1, read on the forward strand.
AATGAATTTTCGATCGTGGGAGACGAAAAAAACCGTGCCGGGGAAACGGCGCAAGGCGTCGCCCAGCACGTCCTGAGAGGCGATATCCAGGTGGCTGGTGGGCTCGTCCAGCACCAGCACGTTCTGAGGCTTCAACAGCAAGGTGAGGAGCAGCAGCCGGCAGCGCTCGCCCCCGCTGAGAACGCGGACGCTCTTGAAGGCGTCGTCTCCGCGGAAGAGAAAGGCTCCCAACAGGCTGCGCAGGTGCGGAACAAGGTCGGGGGGAGCCACTTCCTCCAAGGCTTCCAACACGGTCCGGTCGCACGGCGTTTCCGGCGCCTCGTCCGCCGTGAAAAACCCGATCTGGGTCCGGTCGTCAAAGATCAGGCGGCCCTGGTCAGCTGCTTCCCGTCCGGCCAGCAGACGGAGCAGGGTCGATTTACCGGCTCCGTTGGGTCCGACCAGCGCCACCTTCTCCCCGCGGGCGATCTCGAAGCCCACGCCGCTGAACACGGTCTTGTCCCCGTAACGCTTGGTCAATCCCTCGGCGGTGAGTAGACGCCGGCCGGCGGCCGGTGGATCCGGAAACGTAAAACTGATCTTTTTGACCGCCGGAGGGATGTCGATGACGGGCAGCTTTTCCAGCTGTTTGATGCGGCTCTGCACCAGCGAGGCGCGGCTGGCCTGGGCGCGGAAGCGCCGGATGAAAGTCTCCAGGCGTTCCCGTTCCTCCTCCACCTGCCGGGCCTCCCGCAGGAGGGTTTCCATCTCCAACGTGCGCACGCGCTCGTACGCTGAATAGTTTCCCTTGTAGAGACGGAGGCGGCCCAAGAACAGTTCGACCACCGCGCTCACCGTGGCATCGAGAAAAAAGCGGTCATGTGAAACGATGAGGATGCCGCCCGGAAACGACAGGAAAAAGTCCAGCAACCAGCCGCGGGCCTCCAGATCCAGGTAGTTGGTGGGCTCGTCCAGAAGCAGGAAGTCCGGGTTCTCCAGGAGTACCTTGGCCAAAGCCAGACGCATTTGCCAGCCCAGGGAGAACTCGGCCGCCCGCTTGTCAAACTCCTGCGGCTGGAAGCCGAGACCGGAGAGAACGCGTGAAATGGCCGCTTCTCGGGAAAAGTATCCCCCGGCGGACAACCTTTCCTGCAGATCATGGTGCCGGTGCAGCAACGCGGACAACCGGGGATCACCGGGCGGCAGGGCGGAGATTTCCTCCTCCAGCCTGGTACACTCCTGCAGCCACGCCTCCTGCGGCCGGAAGGCTTTTTCCGCCTCGGCGAAGAGCGATCCCGGACCGCAGGCCACGTTTCCCTGGGGCAGATAGGAGACCCGGGCCTCGCGGCTGCCCACGATCTCGCCTGAGTCCGGGGAGAGGAGGCCGGCGGCGATCTTCATGAGCGTGGATTTACCCGATCCGTTGGCACCGCTCAAGGCGATCCGCCGTCCGTATAAAAGATTGAGACTGACGCGGTCCAGACAACGCCGGGCTCCAAAATCAATTGTAATATCTTGCAATTGTAGGTTTTTCACTTGAATCCGGCTCCATAAACGGGGTGTATTGTAACGGCTTGCGCCCAAAAACTCAATCCATCGTCCACCGGTAAAAGGATCGGAAAAAAGAACCTCGAAAACCCTGCATTCTTTAAACCTGGGGTTTTCGAAGTTCCCAAAAACCAAACCTTGGGGTATACTGGGGAGCATGAACCGAAAGCTTGATTCCGGCACCATCCTACGCTGGACGGGACGCGCTGCTTTTTTTTGCCTGGCGTGGGCGCTCATCCTCTTCACCCTCTTTTTGGTGGGTAACTACCAACGATTCCTCGATTCCAACCAGCAGCTGATTATGGCCCTGCTCTCGGTCACCCTGCTCCTGGCCCTGGGCAGCGGATTGCTTTACCTGCTGCTTCTGGGCCTGCTGCGCCACCGGACTTACCATCCCGGCCGGCGACGGGTCATTATCCTTATTGTGGCCCTGGCTTTGAGTTTTCTCCTCTTTGTGGTGCTGGAATTTTTCCACGCCTGGCTTCTCACGTGACCAGGCGGGTCGAATCGCTTTCCCTTGCAATTTCATGCAGAAAGTATATTATGGGAGGACACCGGCCGGGCCGGATTCTCCAAGCACGGGGTGTGCCAGCATGAAGAAATTCATAGTGATTATCATTATCCTCATCCTTCTGGGAGGCACGGCCTTCTTCTTCGGGTGGATGAACATCTGGGTACCCGCCGACTCCTTCGGGGTCATGGTCTCCAAGACCTCGGGGTACGACGATACCCTGATCGGAGCGGACAGCGGATTTATCTGGCGCTGGCAGCACCTGGTCCCTACCAACGTCACCCTGCACATATTTAAGATCAAGGATCACACCGCCTCCCTGTCCGCCCGCGGGAGTTTCCCGTCCGGCGAGGTATACGCCCAGGCCGTCCCCTTCCATCCCGATTTCAGCTACGAAATCAATTTCACCGTCTCCTACCGCCTGCGTACCTCCTCCCTGATCGGACTGGTAGAGAAGGACGGGCTCACCCCGGACACCCAGGACGCCTACTACGAAAAACAGAAGGAAGCCATCGTCTCCGGCCTGTTGGAGGATATCCTCACCCTCTCGGACAACGGGGACGCGGCCGCGCTCCGCAACCCCCTGTCCCTGGAGAAATCCCTGCTTTCCCTGGCGAATGAACGCTTCCGCGATATCGAAATCACGCGCCTGGCTCCGGCCGGGGAAACCAAATTGCCCGATCCCGTCATCTATTATGAGGCGCGCAAAACCTACCAGCTGCTCCTGGAAGAACACCGGCGGCTGGAACTGGAAAAGATGCAGCGGGCCCAAGAACTCTACCAGCGGGAGGACCTGGCCTTTGAGCGTTCGGTCGCCCGCCTGGAACGCTACGGAGATCTCCTGAATAAATATCCCGTGCTGCTCAAGTATTTTTACCTGACCCGCACGCCGGCGCCCGCAGGGGTGGAGGTGCCTGAGTTGAAAAATCTTTTTGAGCCCGCCACACCGGCCGCGCCGTGAGTGACGGATACTTCTTCAGTTTCACCAAGGGGGAGTACGTGCGGCGCATGAGAGAGAGCCGGGGGCAGTGCGTGCTGTGCGGCATCGCCTCCCGTTCCGCGGACGTGGTCAACTTGACGGTCTACCGGGACGACCTGGCCTGTGCGGCGGTCAACCTCTATCCCTATAATCCCGGGCACCTGCTGGTCTTTCCCGTACGTCACGTGGAAGACCTGCGCGCCTGTACGGCCGGGGAACACGAACGCCTGGCTGCCCTGACGCTTTATTTCATGGATATCCTGGACTCAACCTACGGTCCCCACGGGTACAACGTGGGGTACAACGTGGGTAAGGCCGCCGGCGCCTCGCTCGACCACCTGCACGAGCACATCATCCCGCGCTACCCCAACGAGATAGGGCTGGCCGACCTGGTGGCCGGCAAACGGGTATTGGTGGAGGATCCGCGCACGAGCCTGGAGAGAATGAAGAAAGCCGTCTACGAACGCCCCTTTTCCATTTCCATGACCTGATTCATCAATTTCAGAAAATCGCCGAGGGAACCGGCCAACAGCTGGACCAGCTGCCCCATGGTGTACTGTTTGTTGCGAAACGAGGCCAGAGTCTTGAGCGCCGCCTGGGCGCCCTCGGCCGTGGTGGCCACGATCTCCTCAAACAGAGTCTTAAATCCCGCGAACTGTTCCAAACCCTTTTCCAGCAGGGCCTGGGCGTCCCGGTCCTTGTCGATCAGGAAGGCCTTGTGAAGTTTCTGGTGGGTGAGATCCGTGGAGATATTGTACTTGAGGCGCATGATGGTCTTGCCGTCATCCTCTTCCGGTGAGAGCGAACGATCGAAGAAGAGGATCTTGTCCTCCACTTCTTCAATGGTGGAGGCGAGCTGCTGGAGACGGGTCTGGCTGCGCTTGTTGCCGGCAAAGAAATAGGTGCTCACCAGCTGCACCACCTCCTGAATAAACTCCCGGTAAATCTTTTTGACGTAATTGTAAAACAGGGTGAGTGATTTGACCCGGGAGTACCAGGGCAGCCCCAGGCGCAGGTAGAACTCCGCGGCATTGTCATTGTAGTTGGGCAGGGGCGTCATGTTCAGGTCGCGGAACAGTTCCTTGATTTTGCGGTCGATCACGCGGTCCTTGATCTGACTGATCCGCGCGTCCACTTCGCCC
>CAYQRT010000218.1:0-5547 GCA_964419695.1 uncultured Spirochaetaceae bacterium
CGATCCGGTGGACGGTGGCTAGTCCCACGCCCGTGCCCTCATACTCCTCCGCCCGGTGCAGGCGCTGGAACACCCCGAACAGCTTACCCGCGTACTTTATGTCAAACCCCACCCCATTGTCCCTCACAAAAAATTCGGTTCGTCCTTCCCGGCCCCGGCTTCCGATTTCCACCACCGCCTCGTCCCGCCGCCGCGTGAACTTCAGCGCGTTAGCGATAAGGTTCGCCCATATCTGACGCACCAGCGTCGGGTCGCCCTCTCCGTCCGGCAGGTCCCCCACCTCGATCTTTACCGCACGCCCCTTGTACTCGTTCCGTAATCCTTCCAGCGCCTCATGCACCAGGTCCCGGTGCCGTACCGTCCGCCGTATCAACGACTGGCGCGACAGCCGCGAAAATTCCAAGAGGCCGTCGATCAGCCGCCCCATGGTCCGGGCGCTCTCCATAATCGTCGACATGTGCCGCATGGCCCCGGACGGTAGTTCCTTCCCGAACTCCTCCACCAGAATCCGCGCGAATCCGTCCATGGCCCGCAGCGGCGCCCGCAGATCGTGCGATACCGAATAGGAAAACGCCTCCAACTCCCGGTTGGCCGCCTCCAACTCCGCGGTCCGCTCCCGCACCCGGTCCTCCAGCTCCTCAGCCAGCCGGCGCACCTCTTCTTCCGTGCGCTTCCGTTCCGTGATATCGCGCGACATTCCGATCGTGCCCACGATCTTCCCCGTCATGTCCCGCAGCGGCAGTTTGGTCGTCGACGCCCACGCCTCCCTCCCGTCGGGCCACAGCTCCAGTTCCTCCATCCCCACCATGGCCAGTCCCGTCCGCATTACCCGTTCCTCGTCCGCCCGTGTCTTGGCCGCGAACTTTCCCACATAAAAGTCATAGTCGCTTTTACCGATCCCCTCCTCCGGACTTCCCAGCCCCAAGTGCCGCGCCAGCGCCTCATTCATCCGGATAAACCGGCTCTCCCGATCCTTGAAGTAGATGGAATCCGGCGTGTTCTCGGTAAGCGCCCGCGTCAGATATTGCTCCCGCACCAGCGCTTCCTCCGCCCTCCGTCGTTCCGTCACCTCCGCTTCCAGTTCCGTCGTTCGTTTCCGCACCTCACTCTCCACCTCAGCGTACGCCTTCTCCAACGCCGCTTGCGCTTCATGACGTTGCCTGAGGAGAAGCAGTCGCTGCAGGGCGCTGCCCATGGCCTGCCAGAGGACTTCGAACATATCGTTCTCCAGCGTCCCTATGGAAAGCACACCGAATCCCGTCTGACGTTCCTGGAAATCCAGCGGCTTGATGACGATTGAACGCCGCGCGCCGCTTTGTCCCAAGCCGTCCGGGAACAATCGTCGGGCCCGGTAGGCACCGCATGTCGCCGCGTTCACGCCGGGCAGTCCCTGCCGAAAAACAAACGCCGGCCTTACCATTTCCAGCGGATGCGCGGGATCTTCACAGATGGAAAGGATGCATTCGTCGATCCCGGTTTCGCTGAGTTTCCTGACGAGAATCTGCTCCAGCCGGTCAATCTCAGTCACGGTGCTGAGTTCCCTTCCCGTTTCTATGGAAAAAAGCAGCAGGAGCCTCTTCTTCCACGTGGCGTGGGAGTGGGCAACGTCCATGACCTCTCCGGCGGTCCGATGGCACTCCCTCACCACGGTTTCCAACCGCTTTACCTCCCGCCCGCGGACCGCGGGAAGCACGCCGGACCGCAGGACGGACAGCACCGCCGCCATGTCAACGGCCAACCCGCCGGCGCCCGCGAAGCCGGCGCAAAATCGACGCCACTCTTCCTGGAACACGCCTCCCTCCCCGCCTGTCAAGTCTTTGAGCAACGCGTTGATCAGGCGGGTAGTCCAGCCCGGGTCCGCCGGGGTGACCCTTGAGTCCAAGGCTTGCCGCAGACGCGCCGCCAGACCGCGGCGGAGGCCCTTCATTCTTTCCCGCAGGCTCCCGCCGGAGACCTTCCGGGACGTTCCGGCGCCGGGTCCGCGTTCATGAAACAGACATCCGCAGGAACGCCGCCGCACGATCCTGACGGGGAGGACGGTTGACGGGGGGATAGAGGCGCCCCTGATTCCCCCGGCCACGAGTGCGGTGGCGCGGCGTGCCAACTCGACCACCGGCTGGTGCACGCTGGTAACGGGAGGCTCAACGAACCGCGCCTCCTCCGTATCGTTGAACCCCACGACGGACACGCGCCGGGGTACGGCAATGCCGTGCGCTTGCAGTTCCTGGATGACGCCCAAGGCCATCCCGTCGCTGGAGGCGACGACCGCATCGAATGCGATCCTGCCCGCCTTTATCACGGCCGCGATGCTTCTCCTGGCCGCGGAGTACGTCCAATCGCACTCCTCCGCGACGTTTTCGTCGGTGACCGTGAGCCCGTGATCGCGCATGGCTTCCGCGAATCCCCGGTAACGTTCCTGGACTTCCACGTTCTTCCAGGGCCCGGGAACGAAGACGGGCCGGCGGCGGCCGTGGTCCCCCAAAAGGTGGCTGACGAGTTCATAGACGCCGCTATAGTTGTCGATGATGACGGACGGAATGCCGGGCCGGGACGCGGCTATGCTGACCATGGGCAGGGAGGCGCAACGGTCGTAGAGCGCCTCCAGCTTTTCCTGCATCACGTAATGGCTCAAGGAACTGGCGCTCACCACGAACCCGTCGGCGTTTTCGGCGTCAGCCAGGTCGAACACCATATTGGATCCGACGAGCGAAGCGTCCCGCTGGGAATACGTGTTACTGCAGATGAACACTGATAAGTCGACGTCGGCTTCACGGGCGGCCTGCTCGGCCCCCTGCCACAAATCCCTGCCGAAGGAATCCCAGATGCCGTGAGTGAGGAATCCGATGCGTGGGCGCCGGTCAGCCATCCAGCAGGTCCCTGACCGCACGGGCCAGACTGTGGGGTGTAAACGGTTTCTGGAGAAAGGCGCTGCCTTTTTCCAACCCTTCTTCGTTGATAAAGGCGGCGTCCGTGTACCCGGAGATATAGAGCACCTTGAGACCGGGACGGGCGTCGCTGATTTTTGAGACCAAGTCCCGCCCGCTCATCCCGGGCATCACCATATCGGTGATCAACAAGTCGAGAGGAAGGGCCTCATTGGTCGCCAGGCTGACGGCCCGCGCCGGGTGCCGGGCGGCGACGACATGGTAGCCGTACGATTCCAGCACTTTACACGCCAGGTCGGCAACCATCTCATTGTCCTCCACCAGAAGCACGTGTTCCGTGCCGTTGATCGCCGTGTCCCGTTCTTCCGTATCCTCAAGAGTGACGGCCTCGCCCTTAAGCCGCGGCAGAAAGATCTCAAACGTCGTTCCCTTGCCGGGCGTGCTGTGCACGGCGATTGACCCGCCGCTCTGCCGGATGATGCCATAGACGGTGGACAGGCCCAGCCCGGTTCCCTTGCCCTCTTCCTTGGTGGTAAAGAATGGTTCGAAAACGTGGGGCAGCACGTCATCGGTCAGGCCGGTGCCCGTGTCGGCCACGCTTAACACCGCGTAGGGGCCGGGTTCCAGTTCCATCCGATCCCCGGCCCCGCCCCGGTTGATGTGCCGGTTGGCGGTCTTCAGCATAAGCTTGCCCCCGTTCGGCATGGCGTCGCGGGCATTGACGGCCAGGTTCATGATCACCTGCTCAATCTGGCCGGGATCGGCCCGGACCTGCCCCAGGCGGCGGTCCAGGCTGGTGCCGAGCTCGATGTCTTCGCCGATGAGCGGCTGCAGCATCCGCTTTATATCGCGGACAATGGTGTTCAGGTTGATGACCCGCGGTTGAAAAATCTGCTTGCGGCTGAAGGCCAGCAGTTGGCGCGTAAGGTTGGCGGCGCGTTCCGCGGCCTTGCGGATCTCGTTCAAGTCCACCTGGTCCTGCGGGGCATGCTCCAGCCGCTCGGAAAGCAGGTTGGTGTATCCCATGATGGCGGTGAGGAGGTTGTTGAAATCATGGGCCACGCCGCCCGCCAGCCGGCCGATGGCCTCCATCTTCTGGGCCTGCCGGTATTTTTCCTCCATGGTCAGTTCTTCACTGATGTCGCGCTGCACGCTGACGCAACTGACGATTTCTCCGGACTTGTCACGGATGGGCGCGAAGGAGGCGTCCACGGTGTACCGCTCACCGCTTTTTTTCCGGTTGACGAACCTTCCCCGCCATTCCTTCCCTTCAGTGAGCGCCGCCTCCACCGCCTTCATAAATTCGGATTCCTGTTCGTTCCCGCACACAAATCCGATGAAGCGGCCCAACACGTCCCCGGTGTCGTAGCCCGTGACGCGTCTGAAGGCGGGATTGACGTACTGGATGGTACTGGCCGGACTGATGATGATCACCGCGTCGGAAGCCTGGTCTATGGCCGCGGACAGCCGTCGCAGTTCCCGTTCCAGCACCACCCGGGCCAGGGCATTGGAAAGCTGGTCCGCCACGCTGTGAATCAGCGCCACGCGCTCCTCATTGAAATGCCCGGAATCTTTGGCCGACAGCACGAGCGCTCCGGCCGGAATGCCGTTGACCTGCATCGGGAAGAGCGCCGTCGACGCGCAATCCTGCGGAAAGAGGTCCTCGCATTCGCTGAAATACCCGGGCCGCTCGCCTGCCTGATGCACCACCAGCGCGTCGGTCCGGCTGACGATGGCCCCGCCCAGCGTTCGGTTGTCAAAGAGGTAGACGCGCTCGCGCAGCTCCGGATCCAGGCGCGCGCTGCACACCGCCGCCACCCGGATACGGGTGCGCTCGACGTTGACGAGGACCGCCGCCGTCTGGAAGGCGCCGATGGCCGGCGTCAGCTCGTCGCAGGCCGTCTGCAAAAAAACCCGTTCGTCCGCGTTTTCCGCGGAGACGGCGATGATGCGGTTGAGGAGGGTCAGCTCCCGGTTGCGGCGATGCAGGTCCTCCTCGGCCGCCAGCTTGTCTTCCAGGTTTTTTCGGGCCTCCAGCGCCTGGCTGACCGCTGAACCCAGCCGCGCCAGCCGGTCCTTGAGCAGGTAGTCGGTGGCTCCGTTCTTCAAACAGGTGACGGCCGCTTCTTCGGAAAGGGATCCGGTGACCACGATAAACGGTGTATGCAGCCCGCGCTCCTTAAGTATGGACAGGGCTTCCAGTGCGGTGAACTGGGGAAGGCTGTAGTCGGCCAGAATAATGTCAAGGGAACCATCCAGCCGGGACTGGAAATCAGCTTCATTGTCCACGGCCTGGTAGAGGGGTTCGAAGCCGGCGCGGCGCAATTCATGAAGGACGATCTCGAGATCGGTCTGGCGGTCCTCAAGAATGAGTACGCGCAGTTTTTCCGCCATGGTTCCTCCACCGGTGTGAAGACGGCCGATCCGCGGTACAGCGGCGCGCCACGCGGGCCTCACTCATCAATTTTCCAGCGAGGGACGAACGTCCCGCCGGGGTGAACGGACGCGTTCATTCAGAAGCAGCCAGTAGAGGCCAATCTGTCTGACCGCGTCGGTGAATTGCTCAAAATCGACCGGTTTGACGATATAGCTGTTCACACCCAGGCGATAGCTTTCAACGATATCACGCTCCTCCCGGGAAGAGGTCAGCATGACCACGGGA
>CAYQRT010000219.1:0-5527 GCA_964419695.1 uncultured Spirochaetaceae bacterium
TACGAGGATCACCCGTTCCCATTCGTTGTTTGGTCGCCGTCAGGAAGTTCTTCAAGCCCAGCCTTTTCTTTCTCCATCCGTTTCTTCCGCACCCGCTCCCAGAGGGCCAGCCCCCCCGCCCCGGCGAACAGACAGACAACCGGCATCAGGGGATGGCGGAACCTGTCCAGCGAATTCGGTCCTCCCGCAATGATCAGCATGTACCCCAGGAAGACCAGGAGTACCAGAAGCAAGACGGCGGGCATCTTCACCTTGCCGAAAAAGTAAAAAATAAAGAGGAAATAGTAGCCGACCAATTGAATGAACAACAGCACCTGCGCCCAGAAAAACACCGGGTTGTTTTCCATCAGGTCCAGGACGACGGCGAAAATGCCGCGGTCGACGATCTGGCCCAGCAGCCCCCCGCGATGCGGGTACAGCTTGAGCATTTTCAGGTACTCCACCGCCGCGGGATCGAATGTCATTCGTACCATGCCTTTGACGTGAATGCCTGCGTACGTCAGCGGATTACTCATGATGATCCGCACCCCTTCGCCTCTCATATACTGCAGTACCTGCCCCTCGGTGAGTCCATGGGCCCGCTGGTATTCCGCCGCCCGCTTGTTCTGGGCGTCCATCATCTCAAGATATGACGCATGGTCGCGGGCGGCCAACACCGCGGCGCCCGAGTACGCATACAGATTGACGTCGCTGACGCTCGCAAAACCGGAATATCCGGCTACGGCCCGGTTCCGGACCGTCCAGGCCATGGGGAGGAGAAAGGCGATGGCGCCGAACACCAGCGCCTGCACGCACCCTTGTTTATTCTTTGATAAAAGGAAATACCCGACGGCGACGAGGGTGAGCGGTATAAAAAGGTAGAGCGACACCGGCCTGATATACACGGTGGCGGCCAGCAGCACGGCAGCCGGGACGCCGTATCGCCAGGACGGCGCTCTGACGAAGCGCACGAAACAGATGAGAAATGATACCATAACCGCCGTGAACAGCGTCTCGCTCAACAGCAGGCCGCAGAAGATCACGGCCAGCGGCTCTATCGCGTAGAGACACATGGCAAGAAAGGCGATCCGTCCGTTGGCAAATACCAGCATCCCCAGACGGTACACAAGCAGCACCGTCACGGTACCGAGCACCACCTGCAATGCAATCGTCACCCCCGTGACACCCCCCAAAAGAAGACCGGGAATAAGCAGGATGGGATACCCCGGCGTTCGAAAAAGCTCCGGCCGGCCGGCCTGGGTGAACGTTCCCTGCGCCAGCATTTCCCGCGCGGGCTGCAGGTAACTCAACGTGTCGTCAGCGTAATACACTGCGGGATCGTTATGGATGAGTGCGGCCAGAACAGGGATAAGCAAACGGATGAAAAGCGCAATGCCTAGAACGATCCAGACCTGTTTCTTTCTCAATGCCTCGCCCATGCCGGCAATCATACCATGGAACCAGCCGGGCGAACAATGGCTGACATCGGGCGGCATGAGACCGAACAACCAACCACCCCAACAATCGCAATTTTAATCAATCGAATTGGAAAACTTTTCATGCCCCCCTCGGGCAGAACGTGTAGACGTGAACGGCCTTGCTGATTCCCTTCACCTTTATATCCGATTCATCGCATTGCTTCTTGGTTTTCAGCTTTTCGAACACGGCCCCGGATACCACAACCTCCCCGGCCCGCGCCATACCGCACAACCGCCGCGCCACATTGACCGTGTGCCCGACGGTCGTCCAATTGAACTGGCCGCCGGAACCGATGGCGCCCACCACCGCCTCTCCGAAATTGATGCCGATGCCCACCTCGAGCGGGAAGCGCCGCTTTCGGTTGAAGGCGGCGATTTTCGACTGAATCTCGTCCGCCGCCTTGAAGGCGGCCTGCGGAGAGGGGAACTCCACCATAATTTCGTCACCGATGAATTTGTCTATGTCGCCGGCATTGCGCCGGATGGCCGCCACCTGGATATCAAAGATCTCATTAATGGTGGTGATCACCACCAGCGGGTCGTGCTGCTCGGAGAAGGAGGTGAATTCGCGGACGTCTGAAAAGAAGATGGTCACCAGCTTACGCCGCGGCTGGGTGGTAATCTCCCCCGAGTCCAGGCGCTCAAGCATTTTTTCAGTGGAACCCGAGACGTAATGCTTGATCGATATCTTTTTCTGACAAGCTTTGACCATGGCGTTGAATTCCTCAATCAAAAGCGCGGTCTCCGCCAGGCCCTTGACCGGCAGGCGTGTTTCAAAGTCGCCGTCTTTCACGCTTCTCAGTCCGGTCTTGATCACCGTGTACGGTTTCCTGATAAACAGGGAATAGGCTATCAGGGAATACACGAAGGAGAGAATAAACAACCCGATGGAAATTATCGCGAGGATGGCGGTCCAGTTCCAGAAATCATCATACACGCCCCGCACCGAGACCTGAGCGCTGCCCACCCTGGGATTGGGAAAATACTTGGTGATAAACATGCCCCGGACGCTCAGAAAAAAAATGAAAAACACAATGATGGAGACGAGAATCAGCAGCGCCGCGCTGAAATAAAAGACCTTTTTCAGGTCGATCTTAATTTTCATTGAGCCAGGTGCTCCTTGAGAGTGCGTGATCTCTGATCGGCGGCAACAGTATAGTCCGAAGCGGGACGCGAGAGCAAGGCAACCATCGCGGAACTTAGTATACACGAAGACGACAATTACATCGAGCGTTTGTCAATCTTCCGCCAGCACGATCACCTTGTCCGCGGCCCCCAGCGTAAACGTCTCCGCCTTTTCCGGGTTGATGACAATTCAGTACGCCTTTTCAGCCTCCCGTGGGGGTGAGTCGATTTTACCAAAACCGGTAGTACATGAACAGCGGCAAGGGAATGGTACGGACGGCGCCGCCCGCTCCTTCCCTTGAAACGTCTCCGCCCGGATGTTATGCTGACCCTGTCATACCGCACCACCATCCGGTGTTTTAAAAGGAGAGAAAACAATGCCTGAAGCCGACACCAACGCCAAAGACAAGAATTATCACAGCGACGTTCCCCAAAAAAGCAAGCTTTTCCCGGTCAAGGGAGCCGGCTCCTACGACTGGGGCATGAAGAACCGCTTGGCCCGAACCTTCGACGCTAAAAGTGGTCATACAGTGATGCTGGCCGTCGACCACGGCTACTTTCAGGGCCCGACCACCGGCCTGGAACGGATCGACCTCTCCATCGTCCCCCTCATCCCCTACTGTGACGCGCTCTTCTGTACACGCGGTATCCTGCGTTCCCTCGTGCCTCCGCAGACGCAAAAGCCCATGGTCCTGCGTGCCTCGGGGGGGCCCAGTATCCTGAAGGAACTGTCCAATGAAGAGATCGCCATGGACATGGAGGACGCCCTGCGCCTGAACGCCTGCGGCGTGGGCATCCAGGTTTTCGTGGGCGGCGAGTTCGAGACCCGCTCCATCCACAACATGACCAAGCTGGTGGACCAGGGATTAAGATACGGCATGCCGGTCATGGGCGTGACGGCCGTGGGCAAGGACATGAAACGCGACGCCCAGTACTTCCGCCTGGCCTGCCGCATGATCGCGGAGCTGGGCGCCACCTACGTCAAGACATACTACGTGGAAGAGGATTTCGAGACCGTCACCTCTTCCTGTCCGGTGCCGATCGTCATGGCCGGCGGGAAAAAGTTACCCGAACTCGACGCCCTCACAATGGCCTACAACGCGGTCCAGGGCGGGGCGGCCGGCGTGGACATGGGGCGCAACATCTTCCAGTCCGACGCGCCCACGGCCATGATCCAGGCGGTGCGCGCGGTTGTGCACAAGAGCATGAAGCCCGAACAGGCGCTGGAGCTCTACCGGGACTTGAAAAGCAAATTCGACCAGAAGAAGAAAAAATAGGCGGTGTCCGGTAATACAATATGAAAGCGGCCGTCTGGTATAACAACAAAGACATCCGGATCGAGGACAAGCCCCTGCCCGCCCCCGGGCCGGGGGAAATGACGGTAAAAGTCCACGCCTGCGGTATCTGCGGGTCGGACATTGTGGAATGGTACCGCCTGCCCCGCGCCCCCCTGGTCCAGGGCCATGAGATCGGGGCGGAGGTGACCGCGGTCGGGATTGAGGTCACCCGGTTTAAAACAGGCGACCGCGTGTTCATCGCGCCCAAAGCCTCCTGCGGCGAGTGCACATACTGCCGTGCCGGACATTATCCGCAATGCACGGGCGTCAAGGAACGGCTGCCCGGCGGCTTTGCCGAATATATTCACGTACCCGCCGCGCTGGTGGAGAAAGCGGCCTACCGGCTGCCGGAAAATATCTCCTACCAGATGAGCACCTTCATCGAACCCCTGGCCTGTGTAGTGCGCTCCCAACGGCTGGCGGACCTGCGCCGGGGGCAGACGGTGCTTATCCTGGGCTGCGGCATGTCGGGCCTTTTACAGATCCAGCTGGCCAAGCGCCAAGGCTGCCGGGTGGCGGCCACGGACGTCGATCCCAAAAAGCTGGAACGCGCCCACGCGCTGGGCGCGGATATAACAATAGCAGCCACGGAAGATGTACCCCAGCGCGTGGCCGAACTGACCGGCGGCCGGGCCGACGCCGTCTTTCTCTGCACGGGAGCGCTGGGCGCGGTGGAGCAGGCCTGGGCCGCTCTCGACTCCGGTGGGGTGGTTATCTTCTTCGCCGTGCCCGGGCCGGACAAGAAGATAACCATTCCGATCACCGGGCTCTGGACCCGGGAAGTGCGCGTCATCACCTCGTACTACTGCGGCCCGCCCGACCTGGAAGAATCAATGCGGCTCCTGGGAGCGAAGGATATTGACGTGGATTCGCTAGTCACGCACCGCCTGCCGCTGGGCCGGATCGCGGACGGGTTCCGGCTGGTACTGGAAGGCAAGGAAGCCGTCAAGGTCATCATCCAGCCGCACGCCCCGGCCTGAATATAAGCACCGCCCAGGGAGAAATGAATGCAGGTACAGCACATCGGATTTGTCTGCCGTAACGCAACGAACGCGGAGAAGTTTTACGGGGAGTTCCTCGGTCTGAAAAAAACCCAGCTTACCACCGTTTCGGCGGCCGTGATCAGGGCGCTCTTCGGCCTGGACATGGATCTGCCCATGCTCCACTACCAGGGACCGAACGTGGATTTCGAGATCTTCTATCTGGACGACCCAAAAGAATTCACCGGCCGCATCGCCCATACCTGCCTCAAGCTGCGGGAGGCGGACGGCCTTCTTGAACGGGCGGCGGCGCACGGAGTCAAAGTCACCCGTGTTCCCCGCGGGGAAAAGTATGTGATTTTTATAGAAGATTTTGACGGGAACCGGTTTGAAATAAAATCGTCCTGATCAAACCGCAAGAGTAAACCAAAAGCACCGGACATCCGGAGTAACAGAGGTATTCGACCATGAAGCCGCTCAGAGTAATCATCGTCGTCCTCTCGTTCCTCTGCCTCTTCACCTGTGAACCGGAACAACCACCCGACCCCCTGACCGGTATTGAAGTATGTGAGACCGGCACGTACGTGGATATCCCGGCCGGCCGGCTTTATCTACCCACAGGCTGGCG
>CAYQRT010000220.1:0-5469 GCA_964419695.1 uncultured Spirochaetaceae bacterium
CCGCGGCGATGCCCAAGCCGAAAGGCAGGGCCATAAGCACCAGTCCCACGATAAAACGCACTACCATAACAACCTCCTTCTAGAAATGACGGGTAAACGCGTCGACGAACGCGCTGACCTCGTTCATGTTTCCGGTCTCAACGTATTTTTGCCATTCATATTTCCGGCCGGTTTCGGTGATCAGCCGGGCCAGGCCGCCCTCCTCCGGAGGCGACAGGGAAGCGCACAATACACCCGCCATCATGATACAGGCCGCGGCGCTCCATCCCAGGAAGAATCGTCCGCGGCGTCCGGCCGCCCGCCGCCCGCCCGGTCCGCGCCCGGCGGTGAGCTCCCGCGGAACGGGCGGCACCCGGACCCCGGACAGTTCCTTCCGGTAGAGGGTCTTAAGGGCCTTGTGTAATTTATCGCTCATACGCGGCCTCCAGGATCGATTTTAGTTTCTTCCTGATAGAGTGCAGCCGGGATTTGACCGTTCCCGCCGGAAGACCGAGGGCCCGGTGCAGGTCGCGCACGCTCATCTCCTCAAAATGGTAGAGAAAGCACAACTGCTGGTCGGCGGGGTCCAGGGCCTCCACCGCGGCCCGCAAGGCCGCCCCGGCTTCCCTGGCCAGGAGCTCACGCTCCGGCTCGGCCACGGGCCGGCGCCATTCCTCCCCGCCGCGCCACAAGACGTCCAGCCGTTCCCGGCGGGCGCGCTTGCGCAGGCAGTCGATGCAGTAGTTGCGGGCCACGCGGTAGATCCACGAGGCGGAGAGCATCGCCCCGCCGTTCCGCCTTCCGGACTCGTACACCCGCCAGAGAATTTCCTGGACCGCGTCCTCACGGTCCGGGTCCGTGCGGAAATAGGGCCGCACGAACAGGGAAATTTTTGGATAATACGCCTCCCAGACCGGTGAAAAACCGCCGTTGGTGTTTTCATGCTCGGGCCGTCGGTCGTGAGCGTTCCTGCTATTGTCAAGGGCGCCGTCTGTCCTCACACACGTATTATACGCGTGAAACCGGGTTTGGTTCAAAAAAACCGGGAAGCGGCTACATGGCGTCCGTGATGATAATCAGCGCCACGATACGCAGCACGTATTCCTTGGTCTCTTCCGGAAGCAGATTGTTTTTATACATATACCAGAAATTGCGATCGTGGACCGGGTCTTTTATCCGGCGCAGGCCGTAGATCACCGCATTGTCGCCGGCATTGTAGGCGGCCAGCACCAGGAGAAAGGAATCCTTGCCCAGGATTGAAACCAGGTCTTTCAGGTACAGGGCGGCCGCCCGGGTGGAGCGCTCGGGATCCAGCCGCTCATCCTTGTTCCGGTCCACCCGCAGGCCGTAGCCCCGGGCCGTGAAGGGAATGAGCTGCCACATGCCGGCCGCGCCGGACCGGTGGTTGCGCGCCTGCGGATTGCAATGCGATTCCGCCCAGACGATCAAGGAGAAATCCCGGGACAGCCCGTTGCGCTCCAATGTGGAGCCGATCAGGCCCCGGTATCCCTTGAAACGCTCCAGGACAACGGGGAATTCCCTCTCCGCGGTCAAGACGTCGATCCAGTTGGCCACCCGGTCGCGGAACTCCGTGTTCCGGGGGAAAACGCCCAGACCGTACCGCTGCTCCAGCCGGCGCAACCCCTGTTCCACGTCCACCTTGCCGATGAAGCGGAAGACGAACATATAGGAAAGAAATCCCAGGAGCAGGACCGCGCCGACCGCCGTCAGAATCCGGTTGCGCCGCACGCCCATGAAACGGCGCAAGCCGCGCAGCGTGCCGGAATAACGGCGGAACTGGTAAGCCCGCGACTTCTGCCCCAGTGAAATCGTGTCATTGGCGCGCAGGCGGACCGTCTCACTGATAGCCTCGCCGTTGACGAACGTGCCGTTGGAGGACTGGAGGTCTTCCACGTAATAATCGATGCCCTTCCGCACCACCGCACAGTGCTGGCGGCTCACGAACTTGTCCGCGGCCACGACGTCATTGTCGCCGTTCCGCCCGATGACGGTCCGTTCCTTGTCGAGATCGATCTGTTTCCCCGAGGGCAGGGCCACGAGCATGGCTTTCATCCTGATTAATATACACCTACCGACGGCAAAGGCAACCGATGATGGGGCGGATGTAAAAAACGCGTTTTTCCGTTTCCGGAATAAAATCGCTCACGTTCACATTGTACGGGCCGGCACGGCCGGCATCCTCTGGTACCGAGTACACGTTTTCGCGTAAAACTCAGGCCGGCGCTGGAGTGTCCATTGAAAACAGCCGCGTATCAATCTTTCATAAAGGCGATCATTGCGTGATACCAGACGGAATGAGGATATTGTAAAACAATCGAGCACTTTTTATGCTTTTTCTTGTTGGTTCCGTACCAAAAATAAGAACAATACCCCGCGGGAACGCCCTGAGTATATTTTGTCCGCCATTTACCCGTGGCTTGTTTCTTATAGGTAAGAACGTGAATAACCGGGCCGATGTTCGCCACCACATACGAAACTACGACCTTGGCTTTTGATTTTGCCCAGCCGTCGCCGCCGCAATCCGTCCACACATAGTCCGCACCGTCTCCGTATCCCCGGCCGTACCGACTTTTAAATTCCTCAGCGTTCATGGAGCCTACATACGTCAATGAAATTGACCGATGTGAAGACGATTGTTCGCTGTCTTCAATGGCAACAAACGCATCCGGAATCGACGCCTCATCACGTTCTTCCGCTTCTTCGATGGCCGGTACGTCTTCCCCGGTTTGACTGGCGTCAATGAGTGCTTTGGGCGCCGGGGTGCTTGTCAACGATTCATACAGCGCGACAGGGGAAAGCGCCGCGAGGCCTTCCAGCGGTTTTTCACTCAGCGCGGTCACAATCAGTTCCCCGGGTTCAGGTGAGAGAAACTTAACGTATCCGCCGTTTTCCAATTGGACAACCGCTATCTCATCATTTCGTGGTTCTTCGCCGATACTGCACGCCGTCGTTACAATTAAAACGGCGATAATTGAAATAATAACGCCTCGTGTTGAGATTCTCATAAAAAACTCCTTGAAAATAAGCTCTGCCGCGCTCGTCATGAGCCCGACTTTTCTGTTTTATTCGTCGTCCCGATAGTCGCGATTCTTTCAGTCCCCCAGCCCCAATTCGCCGTCCTGATGTTCACCGCCGGCATGTATGAAGATCAAGCCCGGGAGTGGCTCCGCCGATATACCGTTCGGGCGCCGTTTATGTTCAAAAAATAATGCGGGCGCGTCCATTATATGACGCGCCCGCGTGGGCGATGTTTTTCGCTGACAATTAAAACACCCTGATAAACTGCCAATACTTGCCGCCGCCGGTGGACGTGTTGATGGTTTCCGTATTCCAGCTTTTCGCATAGAGCCTGCGATGCGTGTCCGTCTTGGGAAGAATCAGGAACAGGGTATTACCGTGAGTTTGCCCGCTGGAAATATTGTCCTTCAGGACCCAGAGCCCGTTCGACCCGGCATACTGGCCCAGATTGCAGCCGCCTCTCAAACCGCTCTGATAGTTAAGATACTTGAGGTCGGAAGATCCCAGCAGGGACGCCATATTGCTCAGTGCGAACGAACCGTTATTGTCGGGGTCTTCAAGCTTCCACAGCGCCTCCGGCGGTATATCCTCCACATGCGTCTTGATCAAGGTAACACCGCTCCTGCCGTTCTTGGCGAGGTATGTGCCGTTTACCCTGTTTTTAATCGCGTAATAATAGCCGCCCGGCGTGCCCTTGAGATTGCCGTCAGCGTGAAGCATCTCCCTCCATTCACATGTATAAAGGTTTTTCATGTTGCCGGAAAGGTAAAGCAGGCTGAACAGGCGGAGCGTATTGCCGAAATAGTTGAACGGATGGGCGTCGTCGTTTTCATAGGTTTCCTTGCTGGCCTTGACCGCTTCGTACGCGCCCTGGATGACGCTGTCACTGTCGTTGCCGAACACCGTGGCGAACATGGCGGTGAAGGTAGGGCTGGGATGTAGACCTCCTACGACCCATTCCTCACCCCTCTCGTTTACGTAACTCGGCACGTCGGCCGGTTTGGGGTTTCTGGACCAGTGGCCGTCGTGGTAATGGCCGTGAGAATCAGTATAGTGATCATAGACATTGTTCCGATCCGCAAACACATAATTGAATGGATAGCCGGTCGGCATATAGCCGTCCACGATATTGGCCAGTCCGCCTTTGGAATTTATAAAATTTCTAAGTCGTGTCGGCACGTCACGCGCATACTTCGTGTTATACCAGCTCTTGTCCAGGGACAGGCGCCACGGAACCCTGACCGCGTCGTAATAACAGTTGAAAGGCAGCGGCCCCCTGTCCGAGACATCCAGCGACTGCTTGGGAACGCTCAAGTTCGACGAATCCACCCAATCCGGCAGGGTGCCTCTGCCGCCCAGGTTAGTGTCGATTTTCTTTATAAGATAGGCCAGGTCGGCATGCACCGTGGTCCAGCTTCCGGCCACATAAGTGTGATCCCAGGTGGACATGAAATCTTCAAATATAGGGAACCAGGCCAGGGTGGCGTATGACGGGTTCCAGCCTTTGGCATCGCCCCAAGAGTGGGAACCTCCCCAATTGCCGATGCCGGCCGCGACTAATTTCCGTCCGGTGGCCAGGTCTTCCACAATCCCGTAATTATAGATCGACTGGAGAATCGCCATGGCCCTGTATACATAATATCTGTTAGACCCCCAGCGCTTATGGGCGAAAATCAATGCCGCGGCCATATCCAGATCGGCGTCCAAGGCACTGCACCGCGACCGGTTCATGGTTTCTCCTTCGCGCGGAAGCTGTTCGCCGGTATAGGCGCTTTTTTCAGTAACGGCGACGGCAAAAGTAGGATCGATGTGAATAAATTGCCCCGGATCACCATCCCAGTTCGGTATTTCGCAAATGTCATTGCCGTCTTTGTCGACCTTCCAGTGCATCAGTCCGAATTTATTGGCGTGCTCCGCGGCAAAGGCCTCCAAGCCGTCGAATGTTGGCTTGTCATCGAAATAAACGGCCAAGAGCATGCCGTAGGCGATGCCTTCCGAGACCGTGTCGTAATAGGTGGCATAGTCCCGCTGGACGCGCAGGTGCCCGTTGGCCCCTGCCGAGGTGATGTAATGCTTCTTCCAGTCCTGGTACTCTTTTTCCAGGTACGTTTCCTCACCGAACGCGCCGGCGTCGTTGGACGTGCCCATGAATCCCGTGGCGCTGTAGGCGTACTTGCCGAACGGCACTTTCCAGCCTGTTCCTTTATAGGGCGATATCCCCCGTGCCTGATCCTCATCCCCGGCCGCAGCGGAGCCGTTCCCGCCCTGGGGAAAGGCGCACTGGGAGAGGGTGAAGATTGACAGGAGCAGCCCCAAAAGCATGAGTTTCCCGACATTCTTTTTCATCTAATAATTCTCCTTCCTGAGATATAATTGGTTGGTTGATCTTCTAAACTCAATACTACGCCTGTCGACCGTGCCGACAGGCGTAGACTCTATTTGGTTGAATTT